>CALHAM010000013.1 GCA_937934275.1 uncultured Saprospiraceae bacterium
AATACTGGAGCACCTTTTTGGATTTCGGGGTGTACGGTAACAGAGGTACACTGTTGTCTCACGGCTACTGCTTGCGGTTTAGTGAACAAAAGCCTCGGCATGGGTCGGAGCATACCGCTCCTTCTGTAGGGGCAAAAAGCGGATTAGTAAAAATCAGCGGCTAATGTAAAAAAGATTTTTGAATGCCGAAAAAAGCCAGAAAAAAACGGTGAGGTTACAAAAAAACCTCTCCAAATTGACGTTCTACCTCTGCGCGGGCTTGTTTGATGGCTTGCTCTTCGGATTTGGGCCAGATGAGCAGCACGTCGCCCTCGTCTACGACAATGTAGTCCTGTAGCCCGCGCAGCACGAGCAATTTGCCTTCTGGAGCGCGCACAAGTGTATGCTCTACGTCGTAGAGCAGGGCGGTTGGCGTTTGCACGACATTCCCATGAGCGTCTTTTGGCGACTCTTGGTGGAGACTTGCCCAGGTGCCTAAATCCGACCATCCGAAGTCGGCGGGCAAAGTGAAGACGTTGTTGGCCTTTTCCAGGATGGCAATGTCCACGGGAGTTTTTCGGGTAGTGGGGTAATGTTCCTGTAAAAATTCGGCCTCTTTAGGCGTGTTATAGGCATCTTTTCCTTGGTGCAGCACTTCGTAGATGTCTGGGGCGTATTGTTCGAAAGCGCGCAGGATGGCGGGCAGTTGCCAGATAAAGATGCCAGCGTTCCACAGGTACTGACCAGAGCTGAGGAAGCGCTGAGCGGTTTGGAGGTCGGGTTTTTCGGTGAAGCGCTCGACGCGGAAGATGCCGTCGGCCTCGAGTGGCCCCACTTGGATGTAGCCGTAGCCGGTGTGTGGGTGCGTAGGCTGAATACCGAGGGTAATTAGAGCATCGCGTTGGCGGGCGAAATTGATGGCACGGCGCAACAGGTTTAGGAAGGCTTCGGGCTGTAAGACGATGTGGTCAGAGGGCGCGATGACGAGGGTAGCATTGGGGTTGAGGCCTGCTAATTTGAAGGCTGTGTAGGCGATGCAAGGGGCAGTGTCGTTGCGGGTGGGTTCGCCCAAAATTTGGTGAGGAGACAGCTCGGGCAATTGTTCGGCTACCAGGTGCGTGTAGGCGGCATTAGTTACGACAAAAATGTGAGAAGCCGGGCATAGGCCGAGAAAGCGCTCGAAGGTGAGGCGCAGTAAACTTCTACCCACGCTCAGGATGTCTTGAAATTGTTTGGGGCGCCGCTCGCGGCTGCCGGGCCAAAAACGGCTGCCTACGCCACCGGCCATGATGGCGACATAAACGTCAGAAGTGTTTTGCATGTCTGAATCGGAATATGCGGCAAAGTTGCACACGAGCGGGCAATCGCTGCTTCTGTGCAAGCCTAAAATACGCTACTACTGCAGCACTTTGGGCAGGGTGTCGGTGCTTGCCCGCCGAAAGTGCAACTCAAAGAGCATACCGCGCAGCGACAAGTTCAGCACTAAGGTGCTGTCGGTATGTTGAATTACTTCGTATGTCGTAGGAGGCGAGGTCTGATGCCGTATGGTATTTTGGTGTATTTCGAAGGGAAACGGGGCTTCTATGCCAATGGGCAGATTAGTGGTCAGTTTGCCGTCGGCGCTAAAAGCGAAATAGGTGCCGCTCAGAGTTTGCGTCTCGCGTTGGTTGCGGAAGCTGCGCGCCAGCTCCCAGCGGCCTTCCAAGTCGGCTACAGTAATTTCGTTTTTTTTATGAGTGATGTCGCACCTCCATCCCAGCAGAAGGAGCATAGAACAGAGGGCTAGAGGATAAGAGCGAGGCATGGCAGTACTGTTTACTGTTGTTTCAGGTCTGATGAGCAAACGCCTTTTAAGGGCTTGCTGTTTCAAAGGGGTAGCCCTCATTCACGGAGTTTTGAGGTCTACACATCCGAAGCCGAGGTATGGATACTCGCCAAAGCCGGCGTAATAACAAAATTCCATGAGAGGTTTAGGCATGCTGACTTCGAACTCGTAAAGGAAGCCGCGCAGTTGCGCCAGCCCATCCATGTTAGGCTTGAGGTGAATGAGGCGGGATTTGGCCTGCCCCAAAAGCCGATATTGCATGGGAAAAGACGGGTCGAGTAGCCCGAGAGCCATCAACGAGCGATATTGCATAGCGGCCTTAAAGCGCCGGACAGCGTGGTTGAAAAAACTGATGTCGTAGGCGTCGCTATCGGGCAAGAGAAACTGATGGACGTTTTTCCCCTCTTCTACACCTGTGATGGATATGGGCGACAAAGCGCGAAATTGCATCGTGTCTTTGAGCAATGCTTTGGGCTGTACTTGCCAGTGTTTGACGTTGAACTGCGCCGGACCGCCCTCGAAAACGCCCAGTTCTAGAGGCGTATACCGAAACAACTGGATCACCTGATATTCATAGGCTGGGTCGAGATAGAGCGAAACAGTCAGCTTTACTTGTTGGCCCAGCAGCTTGAACTCTTGCCGCGCTTGGTCCATCTCATAAGGGTAGATGGCTAGAGGGCTAAAGGTGAAAAGCCGAAAGGTTCGCGTTCCTACGTCGAAGCCTAACTGCTGAATGTGTTGGGACAGCTCCGAACCCGCTTTAGAAAGCACCGTAAAGACCCAGTTTGAGATCTCAGACTGATAATTGATCGGAATAACGGTGCCCTTTTGGCATGAGAGGCTAAACTGAATGCGCATAAAGGGTGTGCGTTGTGATTAAAGAGGAGATTATGCCCAACGATTTTGGGCCTAACCGCGTTTTTCAAACATTTGCTTCGATTTTACCGCGAAAAGTACGCAGACTTTAGATGTGGCTCAAAAAAAATAAGAAACGGGTGCTTTCACTCAAGAAACGGCGGGTTGTGGCGCTATTTTTTCGATGGCTTATGGTGAGCTAAATCAAGATTCAAAGAAGGCGTCGTATTGGTTGCGACCGCGCGCCTCTTTTTTGGGGGGGTGGGCAGAGGCGTTGAGGTCGAGCACATTTTTAGGGTCTTCTGCCTGAGCAATTAAGGCATTTTTCTCTTTACCTAATAGGAAAGACACTCCTTCCTTTTCCCATTTTTCCAGCATGCGCAAGCCTTCTTCCTCGAAGACGCCGTTTTGCAAGTCGATGGAGTCCATAAAACTCTTCGATAGATCCATAAAGCGCTCCATTTCACCCACTTTGCGCCCTACGTCTTCGGCCATAGCTTCCAAGGCCATGTCGTACATGTAGCGCTTGTCGCCGCTGCCCGTCAGGATGGACATAGCTGAGCGGATGGCCGAATGGCTAGCTTTTATGGCCTTGTACTCTTGCTCCTTAACGACGACTTGATCTTGCAGGTCCTCGAGCATGATCTCGGAGGTTTCGTACATCTTGGTCAGCACGCGATAGAGCACCTCCATGCGCTTGTAAAGGTCTTCTAACTTCATATTGGACTCTTGCAGGCGACCCGCTCGGCGCGCTTTAAGCACCATAAGAGCATCCTTGCCGCTTTCCTTGGCCCGGCTAGCCATGCCCAAACTCGTCTGTATTTCGCGCTGGTTCTGTTTGATCATTTCGCCCAATCGGTGCATCTGGCCGCGCAGCTGGCTGATCTGAGCGTTCATGTTCACCAAGTTTTTCTTCAAGTCTTCGATGTAGCTCTTCAAGATGCCGATAGGGTCGAGCTGGACGAACAGGCCCGTGATCCAGCGCATGACGGACTTGTACATGAACCAAATCAAGTTGCGCATCTTAGGGTCTAACACCACGTAGAGCAGACCGGCCAAAAGGGCCAGCAGACCGGCCAGATAGAGGGTATTTTCGGCCAGTTTGATCAGCGTAGGCAGCACTTGCACGAACAGGTAGCCACCGCCGATGACAAGAGCCAACAGGAAAATAGCGCCCGTAATGCCTTCGGGGCGTTGCCAGAAGCTTTTGGGCTTGAGTGGTTGCATTTCGGCTTGCATAACCAATAATTAGAGGCGTTGAGAAAAGGTGTAATTTAGTAAAAAAGTCGCATAAAGAATAGTCGCACCGATCGGCGAAACCGCTCATTGAAAATAAAGAGCAGAACGAAGGCCAAAACGACCACCCAAAATTCACTGACGACGACCTTTAGTACTTTGAAGGCCAGCCACAAAAACAAAAGGCCGGCGATGAAAACGGCCATAGGATTTTTCAGCAGATCGTTCATACGTATGGATGATGAAGGCCTTTAAACAGCGCTGACGCGATTTCAGCCTGCAAGTTACACGCATGTGGAAAATTCAAGGCTATCTATGGGGCACAAAACCGCTCGGCCTATCGTCGTCCACTACCTTTGCGGCTCAAATGGATAATGCCTGCATGCTCACCTTTGACGTTACCCTACCCGTACTCAACGAAGAAGCCACCCTGAAGCGCCAAGTACACGTACTACATCAATTCTTGTGCGAGCATTTTCCGGCGCGTCGGCGCCAATGGCAAATCGTCATTGCCGACAACGGCAGCACCGATGCCACACCGCGCTTAGCGCTAGAGCTCTCCGACGAGTTGGCAGAAGTGAGGCTGGTTCGTGTGCCCAGCAAAGGTGTAGGGCTGGCGCTCAAAACCTCTTGGAGCCAAAGTGAGGCCGATATGGTGGGTTATATGGACTTAGACCTCGCTACGGACCTGAGCCACTTCATACAGGCGTATCACGCTCTGGCTACGGAAGGATACGATTTGGTCTACGGTACGCGGCTGCATCCTCGGGCGCGCGTGGTTGGGCGTACGTTCAAGCGCGAGATCACCTCGCGGGTCTTCAATTTCATTGTTCGCCATTACTTGGGCACGCACTTTTCCGACGGTATGTGCGGCTTCAAATGGCTCAAACGCGAGTACGTGCCTGTTCTCATCGCTGGGGGTGCAGTCAGCGACGGCTGGTTTTTCAGCACCGAACTGCTCGCTGTGGCCGAGTGGCAAGGGCTGAAGATGTGCGAACTGCCCGTTCACTGGACCGATGACGCTGCTAACAGTAAGGTAAACATTCCTAAACTGGCCCGGCAATACTTAAAAGCCATGGCTGTTTTAAAAAAAAGAAAACCGCGATGAAGGCCAAACAATTACTGTTGGGTACGGCCCAATGGGCCTGGACAGTGAGCCGAGAGCAGGCATTCCAATTGCTCGATGAATGGCTCAAGGCCGGTCAAAGAGGCATAGACTGCGCCACCAACTACCCCATCGACAAAAACCCGGCGCATTTCCGCGCCGCCGAGGGTTTTTTGCTGGAATACCTCCGAGCGCACGGCCTAAGCAATTTACAGATTACGATGAAAATCGGCGCTCTCGACAACTTGCGCTCGCCCGAAATCAACCTATCGCCTTCCTTCGTGCGCATGATGACCGCCGAATACCGCCGCCTGCTGGGCAGTAACCTACACACCGCCATGCTCCACTGGGACAACCGAGACGACCCAGCGACCATTGCCGACACTTTGGAGGCCCTTCTCGATGCCTGTCGACAAGAGGGGCTCCGACCAGGGCTTTCCGGTATCCGGTATCCAGACGTGTATGCGCCCGTCGTGGAAGCCCTTCAGGCGTCGTTGGATATCCAACTCAAGCACAACGTACTCCACTCCGACCTACCTCGATACGCTCCCTTTCAGCGCTCGGCCCATCGCTACTTCGCCTACGGCATCAACGCTGGCGGGCTTAAGTTGAAGGGCGAATACACCTCCAACAGTGCCCTTAAAGCGCGCGGCGGCGACCCCTCGGCTGCCGAAGCCCTATTGGCCCGCATGCGCGCGGCAATACCCCAATGGAATACGGCTTTCGTTCGCCCACCCATCACGGGCTTTTACCAAATAGGCCTGCTGTTCGCTGCGCTCCAACCTCGTCTGGACGGCATTGTCTTGGGCTGCTCCTCCGCTGCGCAATTGCGCCAAACGCTCAACTTTTGGCGCGATTTGGAGACGTTCGACTATGCCGATGTTTTCGCGCAGTTGGAAAAAATGACCGCCCAACAAGCGACATGACTCAGCCTTCGTTCACTGCCCAACCCTAACCTTTGAGCCATGCCCTCTTTGCTCCAGATCGCAAAAACTCTCACAGGGGAAAAACGCAGATTTGCCGACCTTTGCTCCAACGCAAACGATAAAATGCGCAAACAGCGCTAACCAAACACGCTCAGAATCACTGTGGAAGATTGGGAATTAGATTTTGAGTGGCTGCGTGTGCGGCATGAGGTGAAAGACGCCATGAAGCGCGAAGCGCTTCCTGATCTGAACACTATGCTGTTTCTTATCGGCATTCAGGAATTAGGGCGCTGGAAAAAGCACTTCACCAAAGAGGAAAAACAGGACCTCATGCACATTGCTGTCTGCCGACTGTTGGCCTACGAGGGCTACTACGAGTTTGTAGGGCGCGACGCCGACGGCTGGCCTCACTGGCGGCAAGTAGGCGGTCTTCAGCCCCTGTCTTTGCCTCAGCAAGAGCGCTTGCTCAAGGAAAAAATTATTCAATATTTCAAAGACTTGGAAGCAGAGCGAAATCAGGAATGAAAGCTCAGGCCTTACTTTTTTCCCTTTTGATGTTATGGGCCGGTTGCCAGCCTCAGCCGGTGGTGGTCCGTATCGAAACAAACTTCGGCGATATTCGCGTGCGGCTCTACGATGAGACGCCGCTGCATCGCGACAACTTTCTGCAGCTCGTCCGCTCGGGCTTTTACGATAGCTTGCTGTTTCACCGCGTTGTTCGGGACTTCGTCATTCAGGGCGGCGATCCTACGTCGAAGTATGCAGCGCCGGGTGCAGTGCTGGGTACGGGCGAAGTAGGCTACACCATACCGGCAGAAATACGCTTTCCGCACGTGCGCGGCGCGCTGTCGGCAGCGCGTCTATCGGATGCCGTCAATCCACAGCGCGCTTCGGACGGCAGCCAATTCTACATCGTGCAAGGGCGCGTGCACACCGATGCCTCCTTAGATGAGTTAGAGCGGCTGATGGGCATCCGATTTAGTCCACAGTGGCGCGCTCAATACAAAACTGTAGGCGGAACACCCCAATTGGACGGGCAATACACGGTTTTTGGCCAAGTCATTTCGGGGCTTGAGGTGGTGGACCGCATCGCCGCCTTGCCCTGCGACGCCAACGACCGACCGCTAGAAGACGTCCGTATGAAGGTGCGCATCGAATAACACCTTAGGCGCTTCTCGTATCCAGAACGGTGAGAAGGTAAGGGCTACGGCTTAAGCGATAAAAAGCGCTTGCAGCGCCAATAGGCGTGCTACCTTTGCCGCGCTTTCCATCAAAACACGACTCATGAGCAGGAAAAAGATCCTATTTGTAGTGGGTTCTCCCAACCAAACCACCCAGATGCATCAGATTGCCAGCCACCTGCAGGAGGAATTTGAGTGCTGGTTTACGCAATTCTTCCCAGACTCACCCTTAGAAAAATGGGCGCTTAAGGCCGGCTTATTGGAAAATACCATCATGGGTGGCAAATTCAAAGCGTATGCCGACCGCTATTTGAGCGAGCACCGCCTTCAGATGGATTATATGGGGCAGCGCAACCACTATGATTTGGCTGTGTTGTGTTCCGACTTATTGGTGCCGCGCCGCCTGCGGGCCATTAAGACCGTTTGGGTGCAGGAGGGCATGACTGACCCGGCGAATTTCTTGACGCATGTGGTGCAAAAGGTGCGTGTCCTGCCCCGCTACTTAACGTTCAACACTTCTCTCAATGGCGCCTCCAACCTCTGCGACATCTACTGTGTAGCTTCCGAAGGCTATAAGGAGCACTTTGCTCGCATGGGTACTGAACCAGCGAAAATCGTCGTTACGGGGATGCCCAATTACGATGACCTACACCGCCATTTGGACAACGACTTTCCGCACCGGGGCTACGTGCTGGTGGTTACTTCCGACATTCGCGAGACCTTCCGCTACGAAAATCGGCCGGCCTTCTTGCGCAAGTGTGCGCGCATTGCGGCGGGCCGCCCTATGATATTTAAATTGCACCCCAATGAAAATGCCGAGCGCGCCGTGCGCGAAATTCGGGAAGTTATCGGCCCTGAGCCGTTGATATTTGCTGAGGGGGATGCTTACGCTATGATCGCCAACTGCGATGAGCTCATCTGCCAGTATTCCACGCTGGTCTATGTGGGCATTGTATTGGGCAAAAAAGTGCATTCCTATTTCGACTTAGAGCAATTGCGTCGGTTAGCCCCTTGGCAAAACGGCGGCACTTCGGCTCGGCGCATTGCCGACTTTTGCCGGCAGTATTTGGCCTTTCCCGAAAAAAATGGCCCTGCGTTTCTGCGCAGCATAGGCATAACAGAAACTGCTCTTTTGGCGTGAGACACATCGTTACCGTCGTTCAGGCGCGCGTAGGCTCCTCCCGCCTTCCGGGTAAAGTGCTGCTCGACCTCGTCGGTCAGCCGCTGCTGCTGCGCATGGTTGAGCGCGTGCAAGCCGCCCAACGCGTGGGCACCCTCGTGGTGGCTACTACCGCAGAGCCTACCGACGACCCTATCGAGGCCCTATGCCTTCAGCATGGCCTGCCCTGCTACCGCGGCAGCACCGATGACCTGCTCGACCGACATTACCAGGTCGGCCTTCTGTGGAAAGCGGACGCTGTGGCTAAAATTCCCTCAGACTGCCCTCTGATCGACCCTGCCGTTATTGACCGCGTCTTCGAGGTTTTCCTGCAAAATGCGTTTGACTACGTCAGCAACCTGCACCCTGCTACTTATCCCGATGGCAACGACGTAGAAGTCATGACTATGGCCGCCTTAGAAACTGCCTGGAAAGAAGCACAACGGCCCTTCGAGCGCGAACACACCACGCCGTTCTTGTGGGAAAACCCCGAGCGCTTTTCGCTGGGCAACGTCTGCTGGGAAACTGGCTTAAACTACTCCATGACGCACCGCTGGACGATTGACTACCCTGAAGATTACGCCTTCATCCGCGCCGTGTATGAGGAACTGTACCCGAAAAACCCGCGCTTCGGCCTGCAGGAGGTGCTCGACTTGACTGCGCGCCGACCCGATATCTTTGCCCTCAACAGCCAATATGCCGGTGTCAACTGGTATCGGCATCATTTACACGAACTCAAAACCATCACTGCTGACCAAACTCGACAAGTGTGACGACCGTAAGCTCTTCTCCTTCCACCCCCGCCGAATTGGCCTCCTTAGCTCTGCGCGTGCGCGAGCATATCCTACGTCTCTCAACTGACGGCGGCTGTTTCACGGGCGCTTCGCTTTCCTGTGCCGACTTGTTCGTCTTCCTCTATACGCGCTTCTTGCGCATTCGGCCGGATGGTTTACAAGATCCGGAGCGCGATTACTTGCTGCTTTCTAAAGGCCACGACGTGCCCGCCCTTTATGCTACCTTAGTCGAGCTGGGCTGGATGCCCCCTGAGCGTCTGCAAAATCATCTGAAAACCAACGATCTCATTTATTGGCACCCCAACCGCCACATCCCTGGAGTAGAGTTTCACTCTGGCTCTCTGGGCCACTTGCCCGCCGTTGGGCTGGGCATAGCCCTCGATATCCGGCTGCGCGGTGGGCCAAACCGCGTCGTCGTGGTTACGGGCGATGGCGAGCTCGACGAAGGCTCCGTTTGGGAGGCGCTGCTGGTGGCTTCCGCTTACCAGCTAGACAACCTCATCATTGTGGTGGACCGCAACCACTTTCAGGCCAATGTGCGCACCGAGGAGCTCATCCCTCTGGAACCGCTCGTGCCCAAATTCGAGGCCTTCGGCTGTGCGGTAGAGCGCATTGATGGCCACGACTTTGCCCAAATGGAAGCGGCCTTCAGCCGCGTGCCCTTCCAAGCCGGTAAGCCCAGCGTCATCGTGGCCGACACAGTGCGCGGCAAAGGCGTGCCCAGCATCGAGGCGCGTGCCGATCGCTGGTTCTGCAACTTTACCCACGAGGAGGTGGAAGCCCTCGTGCGCGAGTTACGGGGCGAAGCCCAAGCTCACTTGACCTCAGAAACCCTTACCGTCCGCTAACGCCACCCACAATACATGAACTATCAGGAACTCATCCGCCAGACGGCCCTTAATGACGAGCGCATTATCGTGATGACCGCTGAAAACCGCGCCGTGCTGCGCGAATTGCCGCCGGTGTTGGGGCCGCGCTTCCTCGATGTAGGCATTGCCGAGCAAACCCTGATCGGCGCTGCTGCAGGCTTAGCCCTGCGCGGGCGTATCCCCATTTGCCACGCTCTGGCGCCTTTCCTCATCTATCGCGCCTACGAATTCGTGCGCACCGACGTGGGCATTGCCCACCTGCCCGTCAAGCTGAGCAGCTGGATTGCCGGCTTCCTCTCCGAAGCCAACGGCCCTACCCACCAAGCCATCGAAGATGTGGCTCTCATGCGCGCCATCCCGGGCATGACGGTCTTCTGCCCAGCCGATGAGGCCGATATGCTGGCCATGTTGCCGGCCATTTGGGCCTCCCCTGACCCCGCCTACGTACGCCTCATTGTGCGCAAGACGGACTACACCCACGCTCCTTTTGAAATAGGGAAAGCCGAAGTGGTCGCTCAAGGGACCGACGTTACGCTGCTCGTCTATGGCCTGCTCTTCGACGAAGCTCGCCAGGCCGCTCGCCTGCTCGAGCAAGAGGGTTTAAGTGTGGGCCTGATTAACATGCGCTCGCTCAAGCCCGTTGATGAGGCCGCTATTGTGCGCGCTGCTCAAGAGTCGAAGAGACTTATAACCATCGAAGATCACCTGCTCACCGGAGGCCTATACAGCATCGTGGCTGAGGTGCTGCTCAAACACCGCATTACCGCCGACGTACAGCCGCTCGCTTTAGAGGAGCGCTGGTTCCGACCGGCGCTGCTGCCCGATGTGCTGGCCTTCGAAGGCTTTACGGCCGAGCAAATCGCCCGGCGTATTACCCTGCCCATTTGGGTGTGAGGGCGTTGCTAAGCACAGCCCGCCAAAGGAGGTTGCTGGCTTTTGCGAAAGCAGCGACGCAGGAGCAAAGCCCGCCTTACATTCCTTTGCACCAACCTTTGTGCTCTTCAAGCCGCTTTTATTTTCAAACTAACAGGCCGAGCCAACTCGGTCGTCAAAACACGGTAACGACATGCCCAACACGGTATCGCTCAATGCAGATTACCCCAACATTTCCAAATCGCAGGAACTACTGGCTAAGGCCCGTCAAATTATGCACCCCGTCACTCAGACGCTGGCCAAAGGCCCAGGGCAGTGGAGCCGTGGAGTGGCTCCGGTGTACTTAGAGCGCGGCAAGGGCGCTCGCGTGTGGGATGTGGACGGCAACGAGTACCTCGACTACACCATGGGCGTTGGCCCCATTTCGCTGGGCTACTGCTACGAGCGCGTAGACGCCGCCATCCGCGAGCAATTGGAGCGCGGCATCACTTTTTCGCTTATGCATCGGTTGGAGTACGAGGCCGCGGCGGCCGTTCAACAAGCGGTGCCCTACGCCGAAAGCGTGCGCATTTCGAAGACGGGTTGCGACGTAACTTCCGCAGCTGTCCGTCTGGCTCGGGCTTTTACGGGGCGCGATGTCGTCGTGTGCTGTGGCTATCACGGCTGGCACGATTGGTACATCAGCACCACGCCGCGCAATGCCGGCATTCCGGAGGCAGTACGCCGACTGACGCGTACGTTTTCCTACAACAACCTCGACAGCTTGCGCGCTGTGCTCGATCAAGACGTGGCCTGCGTCATCTTAGAACCAGTGGTGTTCGAAGCACCGCGCGACAATTTCTTGCACGAGGTGGCGCGCTTAACGCGTGAAAACGGCTCACTGCTCATTTTCGACGAGATGTGGACGGGCTTCCGTCTGGCGGTGGGGGGGGCGCAAGAGTACTTCGGCGTTCAGGCCGATTTAGCCTGCTTCTCTAAAGCGGTGGCCAACGGCATGCCCATCTCGTTCTTGACGGGTCGCCAAGACGTCATCAGCCAAGGGGAGCACGACGTGTTCATCTTCACTACTTTCGGTGGCGAGGCCCTCTCGCTGGCGGCCACCATCGCCACTATTGCCGAAATTCGGGAAAAGAACGTGCCGGCCTATTTGGCCCAACAGGGCAAAAAACTGAAAGACGGTTACAACGCCCTGGCGGCGCGGTTTGAACTCCAAGGCGCTACGCACTGTATGGGTTTCGACTGCCGCACTCTCATCCACTTTACCGGGCAGGGGGGCGACCCACTCGTACTCAAAACCCTTATGCAGCAAGAGATGCTCAAGCGCGGCGTGCTGTGGGGCGGTTTCCATAACCTATCCTTTAGCCATACCGATGCCGATATAGCTTACACGCTGGAGGCCTATGAGGACGCTTTCCCAGTGCTCAAAAGCGCTATCGAAAGTGGAAAGCCGGAGCAGTTCTTGCGCGGTGAGGTGCTGGAAATGGTGTTTCGGAAAACGAAGTACTAACAGTAGCGCTGCGCCTAAATGCCTTTCGCTATGGATCTCTTTTCTTTGAAGAACAAGACTGCTGTAGTAACGGGAGCCTGTGGCCTTTTGGGCCGCGAACACTGCTGCGCCTTAGCCGAAGCAGGCGCGTCGGTCGTGGCTATCGATGTAGACGAGGATGCCTGTCGGGCTTTGGCCTCAGCGCTGGGGCCTCAGCACATGGGCCTAAAGGCCGATGTAACGGATCGCGCTTCGCTAGAATGCGTGCGCGATGCCGTCTTAGCGCACTACGGCTCGATAGATGTGTTGGTCAACAACGCTGCCATTAACGACATGTTTGAAAACCCAGCGCTGGCCGCTCAGCAGTCGATGTTTGAGCATTACCCGCTCCAGATGTGGCGCCAATCGCTGGAGGTAAACGTTACGGGCGTCTTCCTGTGCGCTCAGGTGTTTGGCACCGTGATGGCCCAACAAGGGCGCGGCAGCATCATCAACATCGCTTCCACCTACGGCATGGTAGGCCCCGACCAAAGCATCTACCAAAACGAGCGCGGCGAGCAGACGTTCTACAAGTCACCGGCTTACCCGACTACGAAAGGAGCCATCCTCAATTTTACGCGCTATTTGGCAGCCTACTGGGGCCGCAAGGGTGTCCGAGTGAATACGCTCTCTCCCGGCGGCGTAGAAAACAACCAGGAGCCTTTCTTCATTCAAAACTACGCGCGCAAGACAGCCCTGGGGCGCATGGCGCAACCCTCCGACTATCGCGGCGCCATCGTCTTTTTGGCTAGCGATGCCTCGGCCTACATGACAGGGGCCAACTTAGTGGTGGACGGCGGTTGGACGGCGATGTAGCGCAGGAAAAAATACTGCCTGCTCTTGGCATTCAACGCTTGCTCACAAAAATGAGGACATGACGCATTCTCCTTCTTCTTGCCTTAAACACTCCAAACGCTTGGCGTATGGCGACTCACACTGACGAGGTGCTTGCCGAAAAAGCCGCTCGCCTTCGGCTGCTACTGACCGACTGCGATGGAGTACTGACGGATGCCGGTGTGTATTACTCGGCTGAGGGCGAAGCCCTTAAGCGATTTTCCATCCGCGACGGCATGGGCGTGGAGCGCCTGCGCCAGCTTTGTGGCGTGGACGTGGGCATCATGACGGGCGAAAACTCGCCCATTGTAGCGCGAAGAGCGGAGAAGTTGCACATCACGCACCTGTACTTGGGCGTCAAGAACAAGGCGGCTCGCTTGAGCGATATTTTGCAGGCCCACCACCTGCAGCCCGACCAGATCGCTTTCATTGGAGACGACATGAACGACTGGGAAGTGCTGCAACTCGTCGGTTTATCTGCTTGCCCTGCCGACGCATTGCCACCCATCAGAGCCGTCGTAGACTATGTTTGCGCCCAGCCGGGAGGCCATGGCGCCTTTCGCGAGTTTGCCGAATGGATCATTCACCTAAGAACAAATACTCCGCAGCTTTAGGCTGTTCTTTTCACCTACATACGCACAAGCATAAACGCATCTGTATGAGCATCATCGAATTGCCTAATGGCCGCAAAATTGGTCGCGGCCAACCCTGTTTTCTCATCGCCGAAATTGGTATCAACCACAACGGCTCCTTGGAATTGGCCTTGCGCCTCATCGAAGAGGCAGCGAAAGCCGGCTTTGACGCAGTGAAATTTCAGAAGCGCACTCCTGAACTGTGCACCCCGCGCGACCAGTGGGACATCATGCGCGACACCCCGTGGGGGCGCATGCGCTACATCGACTACCGCTATAAGGTAGAACTGGGCGAGGCTGAATACGCCGCCATTGACCAGTTCGCTCGCCAGCACGACATCCTCTGGTTTGCCTCGTGCTGGGACGAGCCTTCGGTGGACTTCATCGAGCAGTTCAACGTGCCGCTGTACAAGGCCGCTTCTGCTTCGCTGACGGACATCGCCTTGTTGAAAAAGAAAAAAGCCACGGGCAAGCCGCTCATCCTTTCTACCGGTATGTCTACCATGGAAGAAATCGAAGCGGCCGTGGCGGCCGTAGGCACCGACCGCTTGCTCCTTGCTCACGCCACATCGGCCTATCCGTGCGCCGTTCAGGAGTTGAACTTGCGCATGATCCACACCCTTCAACAGCGTTATCCCGACGTGCCCATTGGCTATTCGGGCCATGAGACTGGCTTGGCCCCCACGTTGGCGGCTGTAGCGCTCGGAGCCTGCTTTGTGGAGCGCCACGTAACGCTCGATCGCGCGATGTGGGGCTCTGACCAGGCCGCCTCGGTCGAACCCGTAGGTATGGCTAAATTGGTGCGCGATATTCGCGACATTGAAGCCGCCTTAGGCGACGGCGTCAAGCGCGTTTACGAAAGCGAAATGGGGCAGCGCCAAAAGCTGCGCCGGGTCAAGTAACTACCCTTAACTTTCGCCGAAAAAGGTATTTCCAATAAATGCGGAGAACGATATGGACTTGCTCACCCTAACTACAGCGATCCTCTTAGGCTGGATGCTGTTCATCATCGCTTTAGAGCGGCGCTTTCCCTACACGCCTGGGTTGAAGCTTTTCCGCGAGGGCTGGTGGCTCGATTTGGTGTGGTATACGCTCATTCAGAGCTATCTGCTGAAGATTCTTATCTTCGACTACCTGATTGCGCCCGCTAAATCGGCCTTGGGGTTTTCGGAAATGGGCTACCTGTCGCATTGGCCTGTGTGGGCCTTGGTCCTGCTCTTTCTTCTGACTCACGACCTGTACATTTATTGGTTTCACCGCTGGCAACACCACAACAAAGTGCTGTGGCGCACCCACGAGGCGCACCATTCAGTTAAGACGGTGGACTGGCTGGCCGGCTCGCGCTCTCATGCGCTGGAGATCATCATCAATCAGACCGTAGAGTTCGCGCCCATCGTCTTCTTACTCGACAACAAGACGGCTGCTGTGGTCATTCCTATAAAGGCACTCATCGACGCCATGTGGGGCATGTGGATCCACGCCAATATTGATGTGAACTTGGGCAAGTTGCAGTATTTCATCAACGGCCCGCAAATGCACCAATGGCACCACGCCAACCACCGCGAGGTCTTCTACGCCAACTATGCCACAAAGTTTGCCTTTTTCGATTGGATTTTCGGCACGGGCTTTTTGCCCGGCCTTAAGCCGCTCAAGTACGCTATCTTAAAACCGCGTGAATACGGCTTGCCCTACGACTATCCGCGCGACTATTTCCTCCAACATTGGTTTTCTTTTTGGCGCTTCGATGTGAAAAAGGTGGAAAGCCATCCGTGGGTAAGGCCCTACCTCGAGTGGCGGCAAACGCTGCTGCGCGGGTTGGGTTTTGGGAAAGACCGCCATCCACAAACTGCCGCCGAAACGCCGCCTCCCACTGCCGATCTGGTGCCAACTTCTGTGCCTCCGCCATGAATCCTTGGTTTGCTTTAGCTATTGCCTCTGGCATGGAGGTGTGCTGGATTTACAGCCTTAAGTGGCTCGATTTCAGGCGCATCGCTGCTTTTGGCCTTCCGCGTCTTTTGCTGGAGTGGGAAGGGTGGTTGGCCCTGATGCCGCTGTTGGGCTACATCGCCTTCGGCCTAGCCAACATCTATTTTTTTTCGCTGGCTATGAAAGGCATTCCGCCCTCTACGGCTTTTGCTGCCTGGATGGGCTTGGCGCTGGTGGGCACGAAAGTCGTCGGCGTCGCCTTATTTCGGGAAGAGTGGAGCTGGACACAGGTGCTGTTTATCGCCCTCATCTTGGTGGGTGTGGTGGGGTTGAAATACGGGGAAAAGGCGGGCAGCGAATAGCCGGTGCAAGCCTCCGCACGCCTCCTTCAGTGCTGTTTCGCTTCACAGGAGGCAGGTAAGGTCGTCTCTTGTTCAAACGGCCGTCTTTTGCTCTTTTTAGAGGGGCCGATAGGGCTAGTTCTTGCGCTTTTTTAGTGGATTCCACTCTTCCAGTTTCTTTTTGGCCTCGTCGGTGCGGAGTATTTCCTCGGCCTTTTTGCCAGCTTCTTCGCCCACGGTGCGGCTAACCTCCTGTATGGCTTTTTCCTTAGCTTCCTCTGCCTTTTGCGCGGCAACCTGTTTGGCCGAGTCCAGGGCTTTTTCGGCGGCGGCTTCGGCCTGTTTTTTCATCTCCTCTGCTTTTTGGGTAATGACGGTTTGCAGGGTGTCCTTGGCCTTTTGTGCGAGGTCCTGAGCGATGTCGCTGCTCTCTTCTTTGAGGGTGCGCTCGCCGTCGCTGGGCAAGATTTTGAAAGCGACTTTGGGGTTGGCCAGCGTGCCGGTAATGTCGAAGCGGACGTTGAGGTATTCGCCTTGGGCTACGTTGACGCCGAATTTGGCGGCTTCTCCGGAGATCCAGCGCAAGCCGCTGTTGGCAGCGCTGCCGGCGGCCGTCTTCTCTAAGGCTTTTCGCGGGGTTTTAGTCAGAATCTGGTAGTTCATCTCCGAGTTGAGGCTGTGTGAGCCGCCGATTTGCAGGGTTACATCGCGCATTTGGGTGGTGAAGGGCCTCAGGGTTATGCGGCCGTTTTGGATTTCGAACCAGTTGCGCGTGTTTTGCAGTTCTAATCGGTTCAAGTAGGCCAAGTTGAGGCGCTGGCTGATTTCGGCCAGCGGCTTGAAGTTGTTGACGGCAGCGTTAATCGTTTCGATAAAGCCAGCGGCGTTGAGCGTGCCAAAGTCAGGGGTCATGTCTTTACCCAAGACGCCGCTCATGGTCAGGGTGGTGTTGAACTTGCCTTCTATGTATTGAGCAATAGGAGCAAGGGTTTTGAAGGTAACAAAGCTTTGGTAAGCGTCGCGAAAGCCCATGCCCTGAAGGGCTATATTGATGTCGAAGATAGGTTGGTGGGGTTGTTGGGTGTTATACGAGCCGGCCAGTGCGATTTGGCCGCCGAGAATATCGGCAGTTAGGTCGCGCAGGGAAGCGATGCCGTCTTTGATGGTAATTTGTCCTTTGAGGTTTCGCAGTTCGTGTTGGGTGTATCGGATGCGTTTGAATTCGGCGTCTAAAGTCATGTCTGCGTTTTTGGGCACTAAGAAGACAGACTCGGCAGGCGCTGCTTCCGTAGTGGGGGCTTTGTCGGTCATAAATGGGTTGAGGTCGAAGAAGTCGGATTTGAGGGTGAGGGTGCCGTAGACGGTTTCGTTGTCAAACAGGTAGTTCCAGGCGTTGAGCAGGCGGCCGTTGCCGCGCAGGTCGCTGTCGCCGATGCGCAGACCGAATTGGTCGAGGGTCATTTTGTTGGGGGCAAAGTGGCCTCGCAAGACGAGGTCAGTCAGGGTGTATTCGTCGTAGAGGAGTTTGCCGATGGCTCCGTCTATGGTGAAGTCCCAGCGGTCGAAGATTTTTTCGGTGGTTTCTGGGTTGGCGGAAGGTGTGGGGGAGGAGGCGGTTTCGCCTTCGGTAAGCCATTCGTTGGCGTCGAAATAAGCGGAGCGGAGGTTGAAGGAGCCGGTCATGGTTTTTTTAGGAGCGAAATAGGCCAGCACGTTGTCGATGCGGCCGGAGGCGCGCAGGTCGCTTTTGCCCAGGCGGGCGTCGAACAGGGGGACTTCGACGCGCTGGGGCGACAGGCTGGTCGTCAGCGCGAGAATGCGGACGGGAGGTGTGCCAGCAGCGCGGTAGCTCAGGTTTTGGATGCGGAAATGTCCGTCCATGTTCACTTGGTCGTATTTGCCGGCGTCTATTTGCTGCATGGAGGCTTTTGCCGTGATGTCGGTTTCGATGAGGCCTGCCAGTTCTTGCACTCCTTCCATAGGGAAGGCTTTGGCGAGTTCTGCCAAGTTGATGCGGCCGCTAACTCTGGTATCTACGGTGGGGTTGGTTTCGGGCGTTTTCAGGAAGAAGCGGCCCTCGATGGGGTTTGTACCGATGCGCAGGGCAAAGCGGGGGATATTGATGGTCATGGCATTCAGGGTGGTAGAAGGGCTATTGATGCTCACGTCTGCAAAGATGCCGCTGACGCCCAGGGGCAAGCTGGGGTATTTGAAGCTGCCGTTGTCCACCTTGAGGTCAATTTTGAAGGCCGGATAAGTCGTCTCGTTGTAGCGCCCGCGCACGAAGCCTCCGAATTGCACGGTGCCGCTGGCCTGTACGCCTTCGAAGTCTTGGGTGTAGGCGCCCGGGATGAGCGAGAGAAAGTTTTTGAATTCGTTTTGCGGCGTGCTGAAGCGCAAGTCCATTAGATAGTCGGTATCGTTGGGCATTTGGAACCAGCCGTCGAGGGCTAGTTTTAGGGCGTTCAGCTGCAGGTCGCTCTCTTGAAGGGTAAACTTCATGTCGGGCATGTTGACATTCAGCGTAGCTTTCCAGTTGGCTTTGGCTTTGCTGAGGTATTGCACGCCATCGTAGCGCACCGACAGCTGTTCAATGTTAGTGTTGGTTACAAGGTCGTAAATGTCGGTAGTGAACGCTCCTGAGCCTTCGTGTTGGAGGCCCCACAGGTCGGCTCGCATCGGCAAGGAGCGGTCGTCGTAGTGCACTTCGCCGTTGCGAATGGCGTAACGCTCCAGGCGAACGCGCGTGCTTGAGGTTGAGGCCGTTTCGGGCGCATCTTCCGAAGGTTTGGCGATGTCGTAATTCGCCGTGCCGTCGGGCAACACGTAAATGTTGACTTTGGGGCGTTCTAAGTAAAAACCCTTTACAGCGACTTCACTGCCAAAGACAGCCGACCACAGATCAACGGCCACGTCTAAGCGCTCGCAGTCTAACAATTTTATGCCCTCGAAAGGTCCTGTGCCGGTGATGGTTAGTCCGTCTAAACCTATGGCCAGTTTGGGGAAATGCCGAAACACCGACACGCTCACGTCTTGGAAATCCAACTTAGCAGTCAGGTTTTCATTAGCAGCTGCTTTGATTTGGGCTACAATTTCGTCTTTGAACAAATACGGCAGCGCCATTAGGGCGCCAACAAACAGCACGAGAACAACGGCAATGCCAGCAAGAACTTTTTTCATAACAACGGCTGAACTTAGGTTTAGAACGGAAGAGGCACTTCACAAAAAGATGGCTACGCAAAGATGCGGAGTACAACTCGACTACATAAACGGAAGCAATCTACTTTTGGCGCATGAAGTACCAAGTGCATTTTTTAGACAAACCCGCCGCTTTCGAGCGCGCCATGGATGAGTTGGCTACTTGCCCCTGGTTTGGCTTCGACACAGAGTTTATCGGTGAAAAAACGTTTGTGCCTGTGCTTTGCTTGGTGCAGATTGTCGTTGAGCAACATATTTATCTGGTAGATGCCCTACGCCTTCCCGATTTGCGTCGCTTCGGCCAATTGATCGAAAATGAGGCCATTCTAAAAATTACGCACGCCGGCGACAACGATTATCGGCTGCTCAATATGCTCTACGGCATTGTACCGTCCAACACCTTCGATACCCAACTGGCTGCGGGCTTTGTGGGTTACAACTATCCTGCCTCTTTTGCCAAGATCGTAGAGCGCGAGTTGCGCATTTCGCTGGCCAAGAGCCACACCGTAACCAATTGGGAAGCCCGCCCCATTGACCCTAAGGCACTTGAATACGCCGTAGAAGACGTCAAGTACTTGCCTGCGCTCTACCACAAATTGACCCACAAACTGCGCCTGCTGCGCCGCGAGGCTTGGGTACGCGAAGAAAGCCGCAAATGGGAACAGCCCGACTATTATCAAAGCGAACCCTACAAAGAGGCCCTGAACAGCGACTACCTTCATCAGCTCGATTTTAGAGAAAAGGTTTTCTTTTTGCGCCTTCACCGTTGGCGGCGCGATAAGGCCCAACAGCTCAACGTGCCTAAGGAAAGCGTCTTGCAAAGCCGCCACATTAGCAGCATTGTCAAGGCCGTAAAGGGTGGTCAAAACGCCTTTAAGGCCAATCGAGTGCTCCACGAAGGCATCTGGCGCCGCCATCTGATCGAGTGGGAGGCCCTTTGGAAGACGCCGCCTACCGACGAGGAAAAAGCCCTCATCGAAAGCTTGCCTACGCCTGCTCCCGACGACCCTGAGCGCGAATGGGCCATGGAGTTGCTCTACCACTTGGTGCGCTATCGGTGTTTGGAGCACGAAATCAGCCCCGCCCTGTTGTTGCCGCGCGGCGACTTCAACCGCCTGAAGAACGGCCATGGCTTCGACCCTACCTTACTAGAGGGCTGGCGCGCCGAACTGCTCGGCGAGCCGCTGGTGCGCTGGCTGCGCAGTCAGGGTACTTTGTCGGTCGAGTGGCAGGCCCAATCTTGTACCTTGTACATGAAAGGAGGGCGGCCGTCTTAGCGGCTTCGGAGCGGTGAAGCAGCAGGGGCTATTGAGGCCTTCAAGGCCCTATCTTTTAGTGTCAGTGCGCATCCTCTGCGCCAAAGGCCTTCGCTGCTCGGCGCTCCAGTTCGCTCATCGAGAAGCGCTCGCGCAAGCGAAAAGCCAGTTGAATTTGCCCCTCTGAGCCAAAAGTTTTGCGAAAGTAGACCAATCCCAGCCCTTTAGCGTACCACTCTTCTCCCGTACCCTCAATTTCAGCGGCGCCTTCCGCTTGGTGGCCCACTGCCTCGCGTAGGGCAAAGCGAAGGGTAGGGTGTTTTTTCCCTTCAAAGTCGAAGTCAGGCCCGCGCCCCACATAGCGCCGGTTGCGAATGAGGTAGATTTCGGCCGAAGTATCGAACGGAGGGCGGTATTTGAGGCGATAGAGAAAGACACCCAACGAGTCGCGCACGCGAAAAGGAAAGAGATCGTCTGCTTCAATGACGGCCTCAATGGGAATGCGCTTTTGCGCAGCGGTATCCGGCTCGTAGAGCAGCACTTGGCGGGCTGTAGCGCCCGTAGGGTCTATTTTTTCGCGGACGATCTGGTTGATCTGAAAAAAATGGTCGTACTGCGTGCCCACTAAGAACAGACCACTGTCGCGCGAAAAGGTGCGATAGTACCAGTAGCGGCGCTCAGTGGTGTCGCCCACTTCAGAGGCGTAAGCATACACTTGGCCCCCGAGCAGCTCCCGAACAGGGAAGTAATATTCTCGAATGTCGGTAGTGCCATCGAAGGTGCAGGCGGCCGCCAGCGCGATGAGCAGTGCGACGATCGGGCCGTAAAGGGTAGAGCATTGGCGCATGGTTCTCAAGGGAGGTAGGCTCAGTGTTTAACAACCTTGCGCATCAGCACCTGATGGTCGGCAGCGATGCGCACCCAATATAGGCCGGGCGGTGCGGCCCGGAGGTCGAGCACTTCAGCAATGCGCTCGGCCTGTGGGAAGCGGTGCTCAGCCCAAAGGCGGCCCATGGCATCGAGTACCTGCACGTGCACTTCGGCGGCGCGTGGGCCTTCGCCGCGCAAGTAAGTTTGGCCAGTCGTCGGGTTGGGCCACAATTCCAATGCCCAGCCGGCCGCTTTAGGTCGTTCCGGCGCCGAGACGGTGGGCATTGCAGGCAGCTGAATGTTGTCCAGGTCAAAATAGAAATCACCATCGCTCCAGACCCCTTCAATGCGCAAAATGACCGATTGGCCGGCATAGGCGCTCATGTCTAAGCGCAGGCGGCGCATGAGTGCGCTAGGGATGTGGTTTTGCTGGTTGATGGTATACAGCGTTTTATACGACTCGCCGCAATTGTCAGAGACCAATATTTCAAAGTACGTGTCGGGAGCCAATGCCGTCCCTACACTACCGTCGCTGTCGTAGTCGGTGATGCGGTAGTCGAAAGCCAAGGTATCGCCCAGTTGAACAGGGCCGTATCGGGCGGTGATGAGGCTAAAGGAGGGCACAAAGAAGTAGAGATTAGCGCTCAAAACAACGGAAGTATTGCCGTGGGCTGCGGTGAGGGTGCCGTCCGTCGTCCAGCTAAGAGGGAGTTGGTTACTTTCAAAGTCTTCGTATAGGGGCAGTGGAAGTGCCTCATATCGGAGGGTAGTTTGGGCCGAGTCGTTAGCGGGCTGGACATCGTCGCTGAGGCTGGCCCAAGCGTTCAGGGTAAATTGGGCATTGCGGCTATCGAAGGGTTGCGAAAAGACTACAAGCGACACGCTGTTGGGCGCTATGGTGGTGGGGCCGATGTTCTCTACCACTATTGGTCCGTTAGGCACGGCGTAGGCGATCTGATAAGCCGTGATGGGCTCGTATCCAAAATTGGCCACTTCAAGAAAGACCAGGTCGTTTGGGTCGCCACAGAGGGTAGTAGCCGCGGCGTTGTAGACGCGCAAGGCGGCAATGTCGCGCGCTGCAGGCTCGTAGATGCGCACAGCGTCGATGCCTATGCCTTCGCCAGCGAGGAAAACATCGGACTGAAAGACGAAGCGCAAGCGCACTTGGGCTTTGCCTGCCGCACCCGTCAGCAAGTAGCGGGCAGTGATCCAGCCCTCGCTTTTGCCCGACCAGGCCTCGTCTTGGAAAGAAGGCGAAAGCAAATGCGTGTACCAGTTGATGTCGTCATCTATTTGGCCCACTCGCGTCCAGGCGGTGTCGTCTTCAGTCGTCATTTCCAACCAGGCGCCGTCGTAGCCCGTTTCGGTGTCGTAGCGCAGCAGGAATTCTATCGCAGGGTCGTGCGTGAGGCCGAAAAAATCAAAACAGGGCGATTGCAAATAGGAGATTTCTCCGTTGTTGTATCGGCCCGTCAGGTTAGTTACCCAGGCTTTTTGGCCGCTGCCGGCTTTGTCAATGGTCTCGCCCGCAGGTACCCCCCATGCCCAAGTGGGAGTGCTCTGACCCGAGCCAGAGACTGTCCAGCCGCCATCCCAATCTTCGAAGTCTTGAAAATAGGGGGGCGTAAGGCGGTTCAAAATGCGCACATAGAAGGTGTCGTTCGAGCGGTTTTCGTCGTCTTTCAGGTCCGTCCAGGCAGCGATGAGGTATTCGCCCGGCTGCGAGAAGTCGTACAGCGTTTCAAAGGCGATGATAGCCGTGCTGTCCTTGCCCAAGATACCGGTGTAGAAACCGTCCTGAGGCTGTGGCACGCCTGCGGGTATGCTGTTAACGCTGAAGTTGAACGGGAGGAGTGTTTGTGGCGCGGCACCGTAATTGCGCAGAGCGATGGTAACGGTTTCTGTACCCAAAGCACAGCCGCTTTGAGGGGTCAGGATAGCGCTGATGCCCACATCGTTGGTCCGATAGGTCCGGAAGCGCAGCGGGCCTCGGAGGCGGCTTAGCGAGTCGTCGGTGCAGCGTTGGCGCACGTAGGCCTCGTATTCGGTATCGGGTTGCAAGCCGGTGAGAGTTGCGCGCGGCACAGACGTGTTGGTGGTTTGGCCGCCGCCGGCTGGGTCGAAGCCCGCAGGGCCATAAATGAGTTGCCATTCAGCGGTTGGGTTGCCGCCCGAAGCGGGGGTCCAGGCCAGTCGGGCGCGGGTATCCCAGGCGTTCTCTACTCGAAAGTCCAGCGGTCGCAAGCAGGTGTAGCAAGGTGCCGAGGGCAAAATGAGCAACACCCCTGCGTTTGGGCTAGAGGCCGAAAAGATGACCTCGCCGTCGTTGTCGTACAGCACAAAGGAAACTTCGTTGTCATAAGAGCCGGCTGACCAGGCCAACACCAACAAAGAACCTGCTTTAATGGTGATGTAGACCGTGCTGTCGTAGCCGTTGCCCACCGCAGCCGACAGCGAAAAGGATTGTACTTGGCCACCATTGCTCACCAGCAGCGCGCCGTTGTTCCAGCCGTCGCCGTAAAGGTCGAACATATCCAGACGATATTGGCACGTTTGGGCTTCCGCTGAGGCCACCCAGCCCAAAATGCCCAGAGTGCAGCAGAGTAGCGCGTATTTCATAGCCAAGGGAAAGGGGATGTGAATGGCGAAAAAAAGAGAAAAAAGGGAAAGAGCAGCTGTGATGAAGTAAGCCCTTGCCGGCGTAGGGACTCAGAAGTGCCGCCACCCCTGAGCCTTTAGGTCGTGCAACTTGCCGCCCTTCGTGCTCAGCTTGATGCCGGCGTCGGGCGCAAGCATCTCTCCGGCAATGTAAATGTCGGGCAAAAAACGAATTTTGTCGGTGTCTCTGGGGTCAATAGTGAAAAGCAGTTCGTAGTCTTCTCCTCCGCTAAGGGCGCAGGTGATGGGGTCAAGGCGGAATTTGAGGGCCATCAGTTGCGCTTCGGGGTGTATGGGCACGCCGCTCTCTTCGATGAGGGCGCCTGTGCCGCTTTGTTTGCACAGGTGGAAGATTTCGGAGGCTAACCCATCGGAAATGTCAATCATCGCCGTAGGCACGAGGTCATTTTTTTCAAAAGCCTCAATCATATCGCGCCGGGCTTCGGGTTTGAGTTGGCGACCAATGAGGTAGGCCTGTCCTTCCAGGTCGGGCTGTACGCTGGGATTATCTTGCCAAATGCGTTTTTCGCGCTCTAAGATTTGCAAACCCAAGTAAGCAGCCCCCAGATCGCCGGTTACGCAGATGAGGTCGCCCGGTCGGGCACCGTTGCGGTAGGCAATGCGCTTCTTCTCCGCCTCGCCCACTGCCGTCACACTGATGACCATGCCTCGAGGCGAGGAAGTGGTGTCGCCGCCCACGAGGTCTACCTCGTATTTTTCGCAGGCGGCTCGAATGCCGGCGTAGAGTTCTTCGAGCGCCTCCACCGTGTATTTGCTGGAAATAGCAATGGAGACCAATACCTGTTTAGGATGGGCGTTCATGGCGTAGATGTCGGAAAGGTTGACCACAATCGCCTTGTAGCCCAGGTGTTTGAGCGGTGTGTAGGCCAAATCGAAATGAATGCCTTCGACCAGCATATCGGTGCTGACCAGAGCACAGCGAGCGCCGCAGTCGATCACAGCGGCGTCGTCGCCTATGCCTTTGAGCGAGGTGGGCTGGCGCAGCGGAAAGGAGTGCGTGAGGTGTTCGATGAGGCCAAATTCACCTAAAGTATTGACGTCGGTCATGTAAACAGGAAGGAGTAGTGCGGTGTGTTAAACCTGAAAAGACGGCTGCCCACAAAAGACCCGTTCGATAAAAAAAAAGACAGTATTTATCGATAAAAAGGCACATTTTTAATAGCCCCTCGTAGAGCCAGCCCATGTGAGGCGAGGTGAGCCGGCATAAAAAACCAGTCAATAGAGGTGTTGAAGAAAGTCATGTCAGAGCAGTTTTTTAGCAAAAGTAAATCGCAGAGCCTGCCGTTTGTGTTTAGGTGATGGCATTTTTTGATTTTATGGCGTCGAGCGGCTTGCTTTTCTGTTATCTACAGAGCCTTTAGGCCCAGGCGTTGTGTGTCAATTTCAGAACTTAATCAACACTAATCTCAATCGGTTTCGAAATTCGGAGGGCACTACGCATTCGTTGGCGTTGAGCTGAAGGGCATCGCGAAAGCGCAGGCGCAAATTTTGGCCGTGGGTGTTGAGCAGGCTGTTTCGGTCAAATTCTCCCAAGGGCGTTACGATGTATTCACTACACGTGTTTTCGTATTTGACTTCGTCGTTGAAGAGAAAATGAAGGCGGTTAGGCGTGCGCAGCAGGCAGAACGAGGAGAAGAGGGCGTCGTCGTCTTGGGAATACTGTTTTTTGTGCAAGACAGTCATCCAATGAGCCGAGCCGTTGGGGTTGAGGGTGATGAGGAGCACGTCGTCGTAGTAGTAGTCCATCACCAAGCGCATGCCGTCGCGCCAAATACCGCGCCCAGCCAGCGTGCCGCGCTGGACTTCGTGGAAGAGTTCGGCCACGAGCAGGGCGCCGCCGTCTTGGCGCAAGACGATCTGCCTAACGGTAGCGTACGGGATGCCTTTAGTATCGTCGGCAACGTCTTTTTTGCGCAGCGCTGAGATGATCCGGTCAGAGAAGGACTCGTAACGCACGATGGGTTCGCCGCGCAAGGGCACGCGCACGTAGAAGACGCCGTTGGCACGGTCGCGGTTGCGTTCGCCGTAGAAGCCGCTGCCGACGAGAGCCTGGTTGAGGTTATCGAAGATGAACTTGACATCTACGGTCAGAAAGTCGGGTAGCGGTATGCGGACGATGCGACTGCTGTCGGCGCGCACGTGAAGCACTTGGTATTCATGTGCGCCTAAGCGGCTGCGGCGGTTGTTCCACTCCGTAATCATGAAGAAGTCACCTGTGTTGCTGACTTCCATGCCCCGAACGTTCGTATCGAGGTAGACGTCGTCTAAGAGCAGGAGTTTTTCCCATAGTACTTCGAGGCGGTCTAAGCGGAAGCAGAGGGTCTCCATGCGCCCGCGTTCGGCCATATTGGCCACCACGATGCAGTTGCGATCCTCGCTGCGAAATAGTTCCAGCTCAGGGGTTGCCAGCATGCGTTCGCCGAAAGTTTTCAGCGTGACGCTGTCGGTGCGGGTGGCACCGGCATCGTACTTGTGGACGCGCAGCTGTACCGCACCCCGCCGGCGTTGTTTGAACACCACAGAGAAGGTTTCCACTCCGCCAATGACCGCCAAGATCTGCACTCCGTTCTTGTCCAAATCCTCAAGGACGCGGTTCCAAAGAGGGCGCATGTGATTATCGAAAGCTTGAATTTCGAAGTCCTCGGCTTTGTCGCGAAACAGGAGGATGCGGTCGTGCATGCGCCCAATAATTTCGTAGCCGTAGTCGTTGCGCAGGGGAATGGCCTCCGAGATAAAGATGCGTCGGTTTTGAGCGCTATTTTGCGCAAAAACGGCGCTGCCCAGGGCAACACATAGAAGCCACACTGGACAAAAAAGGGAGACAAAGCAACAGCTGTTCATAATCCTTCTGCTTTATGCGGTTCAAAAATACCGATACGCGCTCAACGGTTCACCGCTGGCCGGTATTTCAGGCATTTAAGTAACCTTAAAAAAACAAAGGCGCCCCTGCAAGCTCCGGTAAAAATTGGCATGGCAGAGGCGCTCCTCGAGAAGCCTATTCGGCTTATTAAACAAAGGGACTATTACAGCGCTACAAGTTTGAAACTCGTTACTGTCAGCTCTTTGTCTAAACTTTTCAAATACTGCTCTACGGTCTGGCTTTGGTCTTTGACGTACGTTTGCCCCAGTAAGGTATTCTCTTGGAAAAACTTGTTGAGACGGCCCTGAGCAATTTTATCGAGCATGGCTTCGGGCTTGCCTTCGTTGCGGGCTTGTTCTCGGCCAATTTCGAGTTCTTTTTCAATGATTTCCGGCGCGACGTCGTCCTTACTGACCGACACAGGGCTGAGAGCGGCCACTTGCATGGCCAAGTTGCGCCCGGCTTCGTCGAAGCCTTGCTTGTTGAGGGCTAAGAGCACGGAGCGTTTGTTGTTGGAGTGGTTGTAAGTAACCACGCAGGCACCTTCGAGGCGCTCGTAGCGGCCTAATTCAACTTTTTCGCCGATGACGCCGTTTTGCTCACCCACCTTTTCGCGGATGCTGACGCCATTTTCGTACGGTTGCTCGAGGAGCTCGCTCAGCGTACTGGGAAATTTTTCCAGGGCGATTTCAGCCATTCGACGGGCCGTGGCGATGTAGCCTTCGTTACGCGCCACAAAGTCGGTTTCACACTGAAGGGCAATGATGACGCCTCGCTTTTGGTCAGGGCTGGCTAAGGCAATCACTACGCCCTCTTTAGCTTCGCGGTCTTCGCGCTTAGCCGCTTTGGCAATACCTTTTTTGCGCAACAGGTCTATGGCTTCCTGAAAGTCTCCGTTGGCTTCCGTAAGGGCTTTCTTGCAGTCCATCATACCGGCGCCCGTCATTTCGCGGAGCTTCTGGATGTCGGCAGTAGAAATTTTTATTTCGGACATTGTACTGAGTTTGTATGGCTGATAATGTGCTTGGATGCGCGGGGTTTGCTGAGGGGCATGCCCGTCGTCTGGGCGTGAGCAGCCTTAGGCCTCTGCTGAGGCAGGGGCACCTTCGCTCTCCTGTACCGTATTCGCTTGGCGCTCTTGCAGCCCTTCTCGGATGGCTTCGGTGAGGTAGTTGGTGATGAAGGCAATGGCCTTGGAGGCGTCGTCGTTGCTGGGCACCGGGTAATCTACGAGCGTAGGATCGGAGTTGGTGTCTACGATACCGATGGTTTTAATGCCCAGCTTGCGCGCTTCCGCCAAGGCGATGTGCTCGTGGTGGATATCCACAATGTAGACGGCTGAGGGCAGGCGGTTGAGGTTGGCTACGCCACCGAGTTGTTTGCTGAGTTTAGCGTGTTCGCGGGCCAACGTGAGGCGCTCTTTTTTGGTGATGCTGGTCAGGGTGGTGTCGGCCAGCATACGCTCAATGGCCTGCATTTTCTTGATAGACTTGCGAATGGTCATGAAGTTGGTCATCATGCCGCCCAGCCACCGCTCAGTAACGTAGGGCATGTCTACGCTTTCGGCAGCTTTCTGCACGATCTCACGCGCTTGCTTTTTGGTGGCTACAAACAAGATCTTTTTGCCGTTTTTAGCCAAAATTTTCATCGCCTGAGCAGCGCGCTCCAAACATTCAGCCGTGCGATTGAGGTCAATGATGTGAACGCCCTTATGCTCCATGAAAATGTAGGGCGTCATCTTGGGGTTCCACTTTTTGCGCATGTGGCCAAAGTGGCAACCCGCTTCGAGCAGTTCTTTATAGGTAGGCTTCTGCATACGTGCGTGTGAAGGGATTGAGAGTTAACGTTTGGAGAACTGGAAGCGTTTGCGCGCCTTTGGGCGGCCATACTTCTTGCGCTCCACCATACGGCTGTCGCGAGTGAGGAATTTTTTCTCCTTGAGCGGCTTTTTGTACTCTTCGTTCAATTTCACTAAGGCGCGGCTGATGCCCATGCGAATGGCTTCGGCTTGGCCCTTGAAGCCTCCACCGCGCACGTTGACCTTGACGTCGAAAGCCGGCTCAATGCCCGCTACAGCAAAGGGGTCTACCACATTGTGTTGGATGTGAACCTGTGGAAAATACTCACGGTAATCTTTGCCGTTGACCGTGATGTTGCCTTCGCCTTTCATCAAATACACTCGGGCGACAGCTGTCTTGCGGCGCCCTAAAGCATTTATCATGTCCATATTGTCGTCAGCGTATAATGGTTAGGAATTTTTGCTCGCTATGGGAAGCACTTCGGGCTTTTGAGCCTCGTGTTTGTGCGTTGGGCCGGCATACACAAACAAGCGCTTAATGATTTGGCGGCCTAAGCGGTTTTTGGGCAGCATGCCTCGAACGGCGCGCTCAATGATGCGGGTGGGATCTTTTTCCAGCATTGCTTCGGCAGGCGTCAACTTCTGACCACCCGGCCAATGCGAGAAATCCTTGTATTCCTTTTGCTCCCATTTTTTGCCTGTAAAGCGCACCTTTTCGGCGTTGATGACGATGACGTAGTCGCCCGTATCGGCATGAGGAGTGTATGAAGGCTTATGCTTGCCGCGCAAGATAGTCGCAATACGGCTGCACAAGCGCCCTACTACTTGGTTTTCGGCATCCACGACGTACCAGCGGTGCTCGGCCTCCTCTTTGCTGACCGACTTAGTGCGGTAACTCAGCGTGTCCATATTTGTATATGTGTGGTTAAAAAGTGAAGATCGGGTGAAAAAATATGGCTTTTTTAAAAGCGGCGGCAAAGGTAAAACGACCTTGCTGCGCCTACAAGAAAGCGCAAAAATTTGTCTGAAGATTTTTTGTAAAGCCTTGAAAATGAGGTTTCCGGTGGCGCAGATTTTTTTAAATTAGCGCAGAAGATGGCCGCTCAAGGCAGGGGCAGAGGCGTAGGTAGTAGCCTTTTGGGCTAAGCGGTGCGCTCGTTAGCGTGTTTGGGTAGCCGCAGTGCTGCGGCCAACACTTGGGCCGGGTGTAGCGCTGTTCGCCCGGTGGCGTCGAGAATTTGATGCCGACAGCTCGTACCTGGGGCTGCGATGATGGCGTCGGGCGGTAGGGCGCGTACGGCAGGCAGGAGGGTGAGCTCGCCAATGCGCAGGCTCACATCGTAGTGTTCGCGTTCGTAGCCAAAAGAGCCGGCCATGCCGCAGCAACCCGCCGGGATGACCGATACGGAGTAGCCCTTGGGCAAACCCAACACCCATGCGCTCGGCTCCACGCTGGCTAAGGCCTTTTGGTGGCAATGCCCGTGCAGCCATACTTGACGCCTCTCATCGCCGAAGTCGTCGGGACCGATATTGCCCTTTTGCGCCTCTTGAAAGAGGAACTCTTCAAGGAGGAAAGCATTTTCGCCTAATCGTTGGGCCGAAGGGCGCAAGTGAGGAGGCACCAAGCGCGGGTATTCGTCGCGGAAGGTCAGCAGGGCCGACGGTTCCAAGCCGATAAGCGGCGTTTGCGGGCCAATGAGCGGCTGGAAGAGGTTTACCTGCCGAACGGCTAAGTCGCGGGCGCGTAAAAGCAAGCCCTTGGAGATGGCTGCCCGACCACTTTCGGGGTGTTCAACGAGTTCGACCCGATAGCCCAACCCCCAGAGCAGTCGAACGGCAGCGATGCCCACCTCCACATCGGTGTAGTTGGTGAATTCGTCGCAAAACAAATAGATAAGGCCCTTCTCAAACCCATTCAGCGGCTCTTTTGCCGAATGCTTGCGGTACCATCGGCGCAAGGTCGTATGCCCCAGCGCAGGAATACTGCGCTCTGGGGCAATGCCCAGCAAGCGTTTGAGAAGTGAGGCAGTGCTCGAGTTTTTCAAAAAGAAATTAGTCGCGCCCGGAAGAGCGGCCCCTGCTCGATATAGGTCGGCAATGCGGGCGAAGAGGCGGGCGCGCCACGGGATGCCGTGGTGCTGGTAGTACTGGTGTAGAAACTCTGCCTTCATGGCCGCCATGTCTACGTTGGAAGGGCACTCAGAAGCGCAGGCTTTACAGGATAGGCACAGGTCCATGACCTCGTACAGTTCCTCGTGGCTAAATGGGTTGGGCCGTTGGCTGCGGGTCAAGAACTCGCGCAGGGCATTTGCCCGAGCGCGAGTGCTGTCCTTTTCGTCGCGCGTAGCGCGGTAGCTGGGGCACATGGTGCCGCCGGCGAAGTCTAAGCGGCGGCAATCGCCCGAGCCGTTGCACTTCTCGGCAGCGCGCAAAATACCTTCCGGGAAGTGGAGCACGGTGTCGAAGGGGCGGTCTTGCTGGCCCTCTTCGTAGCGCAGCGATGTGTTCATGGGCGGCGCATCCACAATTTTGCCCGGGTTGAAGAGACCGTCGGGGTCCCACGTGCGCTTGATGTCGCGCAGCAGTTCATAGATTTTCGGCCCCAACACGATGGGAATAAATTCGGCTCGAACGCGCCCGTCGCCATGCTCGCCGCTGAGCGAGCCGCCGTATTTTTTAACCAAGTAGGCCATGGCTTCGCCGATGTCGCGCAGGCGCTGGCGGTCGTTAGCGTCCTTTAGGTTTAGGATGGGGCGTAGGTGTAGTTCGCCGTCGCCAGCGTGGGCGTAGTAAACCGATTTCTGGCCAAAGCGGCTCATGAGCGCTTCAAAATCAGCAATGTAAGCGGGCAGGTCTGTAACGGCCACTGCGGTGTCCTCTATGCAAGGGATGCCCTTAGCAGCGCCCGGCATATTCGACAGCACACCGAGGCCGGCGTTGCGCAAGGCCCACACGCGTTTCGACTGTGGCGCGGGCACGATGGGAAAAGCATAGCCGAAGCCTTGGGCGCGAAAGTCAGCCACGAGCGCTTGCGCCTTGCGCTGTGCATCTTCAGGCGTCGGGCCGCGAAATTCAATCATGAGTACCGCTGCCGGCTCGCCCTCGATGAAGAAGCTGTTGCGCGCCTGTTCGCGGTTGGCGCGGGCACAGCTGAGAATGATCTGGTCCATCAGTTCGCACGCCGTCGGGCGGTGTTGTACGGCCAACACTACCGCGCGTAGGCACTCCTGCAGGTCGGCAAAGTGAGCACACAGCACTGCGTCGTGCGGCTCGGGCAGCGGCACCAAATTGAGCGTAATTTCCGTGCTGATGGCCAACGTGCCTTCCGACCCAGCCAACATCTGGCAAAAGTTGAAGTCGGGGCCGCCCGGCGTGAAGACGTTCGAGCGCAGCAACAAGTCTACAGCATAGCCCGTATTGCGCCGGTGAATTTCCGCCCTTGGGTACTGCGCGCGGATCTCAGCCTGCACTTCGGGAAGCCCAAGTGCCTCGCGGATGTGGCGATAGATGCGGCCTTCCAGGCCGTCTAACCGGCACTTCTCAGCAAATTGCGACGGCTTCAAGGCGTGAAAATGCGCCTCAGAGCCGTCGCTAAGTACCGTGCGCAGGGCCAAGAGGTGGTCGCGCGTGCTGCCATAAACCAGCGAGGTAGTGCCGCAAGAGTTGTTGCCCACCATGCCGCCAATCATGCAGCGGTTGGCCGTAGAGGTGTTGGGCGCAAAAAACAGCCCGTAAGGCTGAAGGGCTGCGTTGAGCTCGTCGCGAATCACACCGGGTTCTACGCGCGCCCAGCGTTCTTCAGGGTTAATGGCTAAAATGCGCGTCATGTGGCGCGATACATCCACTACAAGGCCGCTGCCTACACACTGCCCTGCCAGCGAAGTGCCTGCCGTCCGCGGAATGAGCGACAACCCTCGCTCACGGGCATAATGCACCAGCGCTTGAATGTCTTCTGCATCGCGCGGATACGCCACTCCCGCAGGCAATTCCCGAAAAATAGAGGCATCTGTGGCGTATAAACGCCGACGCAATTCATCCGTATATAACTCAGGGAGCTTCATAAAAAAGGGGCAAAAGCAACCGAGCAAAGGTAGCTACGGCTGTCGTTTATTGCTACAAACGAGGACATTCCTATCCCTTTTCATTTTTCATGTGTAAACGGCACCGGCCCTAAAGGGCTTCTAAAGGTATTTGGAATGCAACATGCTGTAAGCGAAGCTAGGTCTAACGGCCCTCCCAACATCGCAAACCCGAAAACCCAACGCGCGCCATGCAGCCCCGTAGGAGCCGTCTCGTCTGTAGCCTACGCGTCGCCCATCGCCTGGAGCCACACCAGCAGAAGCTTGCGCACCAACAAGCCATTGGCGGGCGCAAGCAGTTGGCAATAAGGCTGAGACACCGTCTGCTCTTGTAGGTGCTTAAAAACGACGCAGTTCCGCTAATTTTGCCTTCCTAACCCCGCTTCCTAAGCGGTTGGACGGATGGAAAGAAGACGAGTATCTGATGACAGTACAGCTATTGAGCGAATGGCTAAACGCAGAACGTCGACAGAAAGACAACTCATTTTGGCGGATGACCGGCATGCAGGTCGTATCTCCATCGAGCGTTCAGTAGGCCGACCTGTCTACCCCGCCAATAGGCAGTTGCGGGCTGCCGCATCCTTTTGGAGACTCTCAAAATTGATATTTAACTTGTAAAGCAATAAAAAAAATCAAAATTGAAGCTAAACGATGGCGAAAAAACTAAAAAAGGATATTCAAGATGTCCGCTCGCGCCAGGCCAAAGCGGAGGCCGTGGAGGAACCCTTAGAAAAAAAACTTTGGAAGGCAGCCGACAAGCTCCGCAAAAACATGGACGCTGCCGAATACAAGCATGTGGTACTTGGTCTCATTTTCCTGAAATATATCTCCGATGCTTTTGAAGAGCTTTACCACAAACTCAAAGAAGGCAAGGGCGAATACGAAGGAGCCGACCCCGAAAACAAAGATGAATATATAGCCGAGAAAGTGTTTTATGTGCCGCAAGCTGCCCGATGGTCGTACCTGCAAGGCAGAGCCAAACTGCCCACCATTGGCAAAGACATTGACGATGCCATGGATGCCATCGAAAAAGACAATCCTTCGCTGAAAGGCGTACTGCCCAAAGTGTACGCGCAGGAAAAACTGGATAAAGGCAGTTTGGGCGGACTGGTAGACCTCATTAGCACTGCCACTTTAGGAACTAAAGAAGCCCAAAGCGGTGTCCTGAGCTTGTCGAAGGGCAAAGATATTTTGGGCAGGGTGTTTGAATACTTTTTGGGCGAATTTGCCCTGGCTGAAGGCAAAAAAGGCGGACAGTTCTACACCCCCGAAAGCGTGGTGAAGCTGCTGGTGGAAATGCTGGAACCTTATGAGGGCAGAGTTTTTGACCCTTGTTGCGGCAGCGGGGGCATGTTTGTGCAAAGCGAAAAGTTTATCAAAGCCCATCAAGATTACTACAAAAAGAATGTTTCGACAGGCTCAGCAAATAAAAAGCTTTCCTTAAACCCTGTCGATCGCATTTCTATTTACGGGCAAGAAAGCAACCAAACTACCTGGCGTCTTTGCAAGATGAACCTTGCCATCCGAGGCATTGACAGCAGCAACGTCAAATGGAACAGCGAAGGCAGTTTTCTGAACGATGCCCACAAAGACCTGAAAGCCGATTTCATTATTGCCAACCCTCCTTTTAACGACAGCGACTGGAGCGGCGAACTCCTGCAAAACGATGCCCGATGGGTATACGGCGTCCCTCCGGCCAGCAATGCCAACTACGCCTGGATACAGCATTTCCTCTACCACCTCGCTCCCAACGGACGGGCGGGTTTCGTCCTCTCCAAAGGTTCGCTCACCAGCAACAGCGGCGGCGAAGACGCCATACGCAAAGCCCTGGTAGAAGCCGACCTCATCGAGTGCATCGTAAACCTGCCTACCAAATTGTTTTTGAATACCCAGATACCCGCCTGCCTGTGGTTTATAAAAAGAAACAAGCAGCAACGCAAAGGAGAAATCCTCTTTATAGATGCCCGAAACATGGGTACGCTCATCAATCGAAGAAACAGAATCCTGACCGAGGATGACATCCAAAAAATTGCTGAAACCTACCACCGCTGGAAAGCGACGCCTGAGGCTCTCGAAGCGACGCCTGATGCTGTCGAAGCGACGCCTGAGGCTCTCGAAGGCGGAGCATATAAAGACATCCCCGGCTTTTGCAAAAGTGCTACCATTGAAGAAGTACGAGCCTTAAACTATGCCCTCACCCCCGGACGCTACGTAGGTCTGTCCCCCGAAGAAGACGACTTCAATTTTGAAGAGCGATTCACTTCACTGAAAGCAGAACTGGAAAAACAGATGGAGGAAGAAGATGTGTTGAATGAAAGAATAAAACGAAATTTGGAAAACATAAATATTACAAAAAATTCAATATAATGAACTACGACATAAAGCTCATCAATAATTACGAAGGCAAAGGCCGTATCGAGCTCGCCCGTATGGAATTTTTGGCAAAGCATATTAAAAGCATTGCCCAAAAAGCGCTGTTGCTGCAATTGTACGGTTACAGCAAAGTTTCCATGCCAAAAAATTTAAACAAATACCTCCATGTTTTTTTAACCCAAACAAAAGCAGATGACGGCAGCACCACGCTCACCTTAGATGCCGACAACTTTCAGAACATCCCCTTGCAGTTGGATTTGTTTAAAGAAAAACAAAATCTCAGTACGCTTACGCCAATGGCTTTGGTTATCCAGTCTTTTACAGCAGCCTTGTCGGATGATGACGATAAAAATATGCTTGATGAGCCATTGATTGATGAACTTTTAAAGTTTAGAAAATTCTTTCAAAACGATAC
>CALHAM010000014.1 GCA_937934275.1 uncultured Saprospiraceae bacterium
ATGCTCGATGTGGCGCAGGGTGTAGCAATGGATTTTGATTTGGGGCACATTGGTGTATGGATGGCCGTCATTCTTGTCTTTCAGGGGGTAGTTTCCTATTGGCGGGTGCGGTTTTTTGCAGTGGTGAGCGAGCGCGGCACAGCGGATGTGCGCCGAGCGCTTTACGAGCGCCTCATAGCTTTGCCCATTGTTTTCTTCGAAAAAAATAGGGTAGGGGAGTTGGTTAGCCGCCTAACGAATGACATTGAGCGGCTCTACAACTTACTTTATTTTGTACTGGCCGAATTCATCCGACAGCTGCTCATTTTGTTAGGAGGCATTGTGCTCCTAACCTGGATGTCGCCGCGCCTGGCGGGCATCATGTTGGCTACGTTTCCGCTCATTGTTGTAGGTGCGCTGATTTTTGGCCGCTGGGTCAGGCGCCTGTCTAAGCAGCGTCAAGACGCGCTAGGCGAGGCTAACACGATCCTGGACGAAACGCTACAGAGCATCCACGCTGTGAAAGCCTTTACTAATGAGTTTTTCGAGCGGGAGCGCTACACCCGCGCCAACGACCGAGTCGTGCAGGTGTCGATGCGCTATGCGGCCGGACGGGCCTTTTTTGCTGTCTTCATCATCACCATGCTCTTTGGAGCGCTGTTTTTCATCTTGGGCTTCGGCATGTATTTGGTGCAAACGAAGCAAATGACAGCGGGTGAGCTGATTGCCTTCGTCTCGTACACGGCTGTTATTGGCGGTGCCATTGCGGGCTTAGGCAATTTTTACACCGAGTTGGTCGGCGCATTGGGTGCCACAGAGCGCGTGCGGGAAATTTTGCGCCAGCCCTCTGAGGTTGAAGAACGCCCACAAGTCAATCAGCGGGTGTGTCGGCTGGACGCCGACGTACAATTGCTCGACGTGCATTTCGCCTATCCTACTCGCCCAGATGTGGAGGTGTTGAAGGGCGTTACCATGACCATTCCCTCGGGCAAAAAAGTGGCTCTGGTAGGCCAAAGCGGTGCAGGCAAAAGCACCATTATGCAGTTGCTGCTCCAATTTCACCGCCCGCAAAAGGGCGATATACGAGTAGGAGGCGTCAGCATCTACGATTACGATCTGGCCTCGTATCGGAGTAATTTTGCTCTGGTGCCTCAAGAAGTGATTCTTTTTGGCGGCACCATCCGCGAAAACATTCTCTACGGTCGGCCCGGTGCTAAGGATGAGGAGGTGATAGAAGCCGCGCGAAAGGCCAACGCTCTGGACTTTATCCGGCAGTTTCCGCAGGGTTTTGACACGATAGTGGGCGAGCGCGGCATCCGCCTTTCGGGCGGGCAGCGCCAGCGCATTGCCATTGCGCGCGCCATACTGCGCGACCCCGCCATTTTGCTGTTAGACGAGGCGACTTCCTCACTTGATGCAGAAAGCGAACGAGTGGTCCAGGAGGCGTTAGACAACCTCATGGAGGGGCGCACCAGCATCATCATTGCGCATCGTTTGGCCACAGTGCGCGCTGTCGACCTTATTTATGTGCTTGACGGTGGACGAGTGGTCGAGCAGGGTACACACGAAGAGCTGTCTGCGCGCGAGGATGGCCTTTACAGCTCTTTGGCGCGTCTGCAGTTCGATGGGCATACTTCTATTATGATGGCGCTTGGGCAGTAGCTCCAGCAGCCTTCTCCTAAAGCGTCTTTAGCCCAATTTTTAGCCCTTTGCTGCTTTCCTCAAAGGCCGTTGCGCCCAATATCGCTATGAATTTCTTATCGACCCTTCCCAACCCGCTGCTTGTCGGCGCTGGTTTGCTGTGTTTTTCACTATCGTTAGGTGCTCAGACGTTCCATCCATGGATAGTTAAGAGCCGAAAAGACGGCATTCAGGTCTATTACCGCCAAACAGGCGAGGTACACGAGCTGAAGCTCACAACCAGCATGCGAGCATCGTTGCCCGGGATAGTGCTTTTGTTCGACGATGTTGCGCGCTACACCGAATGGGTGTACCGCTCCGTAGAAGCCAGGTGCATCAAGCGGATTTCCGAAACGGAAATGTACTACTACGTGCGCTTAGACTTTCCCTGGCCGATCAGCGATCGGGATTTGATCATGCACACGCAGTTGAAGCAAGACCCTAATGCGCGCACGCTGACGTGGACGAGCACTGCTGTGCCGGATCTTTTACCGGAAAAAGAAGGCATCATCCGCATTCGTCGGGCGCATTCCAAATGGGTGATTGCGCCTACCCAGTCGGGCGAGTTGTCGGTAGAGTATTACTTGCATTCACATCCGGGCGGCAGCCTTCCGGATTGGCTGGTGAACGCGGCGGTGGAGGTAGGGCCGCGAGAGACGATCAAGAGTGTGCGCAGACTGTTGCTCGAGCCGCGCTATCGGAATGTGCGGCTGGCGCATATTCTGGAGTAAAAGAGCACTGCGGCCCAACTTTGTGGGCGCTAGGGTTGTTTTGGCGAGGCGTTCCCACAAGAGCGAGTTTACACTATGAGTTATGCCAGTCTGCGCGACGCTGTGCGCGATTTGGAGCGACACGGTATGTTGTTGCGCATCCAAGAGGAAGTGGACCCCGACTTAGAAATGGCCGAGATACACCGACAGGTTTTCGAGCGCGGTGGGCCTGCCATCTTGTACGAGCGGGTGAAGGGCAGCCCGTTTCAAGCCGTTAGCAACTTGTACGGCACGTTTGAGCGCACGGCTTTCCTGTTTCGCCATACTCTGGAGCGCGTTAAGCGCGTCATTGAGCTCAAAAAAGACCCAGCGGCCTTCTTCAAAGCGCCTAGGCGCTATGCTTCGGCTCCGCTAACGGCGCTGTTGGCTCTGCCCATGCGGTCTTTAGGCCTTCCTCCCATTCTTTACGGCACAACTACCGTCAGCCAGTTGCCGCAAATTAGGAGCTGGCCCATGGACGGCGGGGCGTTCATCACTCTGCCGCAGGTGTTTACCGAAGACCCCGACTTGCCCGGTCTATTGCACTCTAACCTGGGCATGTACCGCATCCAGCTTTCGGGCAACGAATACGTACCCGACCAAGAGGTGGGAATGCACTACCAACTGCACCGCGGCATAGGCGTACATCACGCCAAATACAACAACCGACCAGACCCTTTCCGCTGCAGCATCTTCGTCGGAGGCCCGCCCAGCCATGCCTTTGCAGCCATTATGCCGCTGCCCGAAGGCTTGAGCGAACTGACGTTTGCCGGCATGCTCGCCGGACGGCGGTTTCGCTACGTGCGCCGCGATGGATATTTATTGAGCAGCGATGCTGACTTTGTCTTGACGGGCGAAATTGTGAAAGGACTCAAAAAGCCAGAAGGCCCTTTTGGCGACCACTTGGGCTATTACTCGCTGACGCACGACTTCCCGGTCATGCGGGTGCATCGCATTTACCACCGAAAAGATCCGCTGTGGCATTTCTCCGTGGTAGGCCGCCCGCCGCAAGAAGACAGTAGTTTTGGATGGCTCATCCATGAGTTGGTAGCTCCGCTAACGCCCCAAGAGTTCCCCGGCCTGAAGGAACTGCACGCGGTGGATGCCGCCGGCGTGCACCCGCTCTTGTTGGCCATCGGCCATGAGCGCTACATGCCCTTCCGCGAGCGCGTACCCGAAGAAATTCTCACCATTGCCAACCGCATTCTTGGTTCGGGGCAGACGTCGCTGGCCAAATTTCTTTTTATCGCAGCGGCTGATGACGACCCACACCTCGATACTCACAATATCGGACGCTTCTTCCAGCACGTGCTGGAGCGGGTGGATTGGACGCGCGACCTACACTTTTACACCCGAACAACCATAGATACCCTCGACTACTCGGGTTCGGGCTGGAATGCCGGCTCTAAAGTCGTCATCGCCTGCCGAGGCGAAAAACGACGGATGTTGAAAGCCGAACTGCCCGAAAATTTCGCTTTGCCTCCCGGCTTTGAAATGCCGGCCTTTTGTTTGCCCGGCGTGTTAGCCCTTCAGGCCCCCCCTTTCCAGGTGGAGCAAACCGCTCGCCAACAAGCCGAAGACCTCTGCCGTTGGCTCGAGCGCTTCTCTTTAGACCACATCGCCCTCATCGTGCTGACCGACGATAGTCGCTTCACTTCCGCCTCGCTGAATAACTTTTTGTGGGTAACTTTTACCCGTGCCAATCCCAGCCACGATACCTACGGCATAGGCGCTTTCATCGAACACAAACATTGGGGCTGTCGTGGGCCGCTTGTCATTGACGCTCGCAAAAAACCACATCACGCTCCCGAACTCGAACCCGACCCGGATATACAGCAACAGGTCCGCCGCCTTTTGGAAAGATACCGCTTTTGAAGACAATAGGATGCTCTCGGATAACCGATAAAAAATAAATGTTAAGAAAGTTTGGAAATATGTAAGGGGCGCCGCTAACTTTGCAGCGCTTTTTTTAAAAGGGCAAACGAATGCAAAAATGGCCCGTTCGTCTAGCGGTTAGGACACGTCCCTTTCACGGATGAAACACGGGTTCGATTCCCGTACGGGTCACTAAAGCCTTGCGAAGTGAAAAAATCTTCGCAAGGTTTTTTTGTTTTGTTCGCCATTTTTGCTGCCGAAAAGCCAAAGGCCGATACTGATGTCGGAGCTGCCCTATCATGGCTCCGAAAATGTCTTTTTTCATCTTCACTTTTAACCACGTGTCTATGCCTGCATTTACTCGCTTACTGCTGTGCTTGCTCACCCTTACATGGGCGGCTTGCCGCCCAACGCCGCCTCCGCCCCAAACCGATGCGTCTGCAGAAGGGCGCGTTATTCTGGACTCGTTTGCTGACCTGCAAATTTTGCGCTACGACTTGCCCGGCTGGGACGAACTGAGCCTCCAGCAAAAAATCTTTATTTACTACCTCAGCGAGGCGGCTCTTGCGGGTCGCGACATCATCTACGACCAGCACTGCAAATACAACCTGACCGTGCGCAAAACCTTAGAAGCCATTTTTGAAACCTGGAAAGGAGACCGCACAACACTGGAATGGAAAGCTTTCGAGACTTACGCTAAACGCGTGTGGTTCAGCAACGGCATCCACCACCACTACAACGAGGGGAAGATCTTACCTGAATTTTCTTTGGAATACTTTGCCTCTTTGGTAAACGGTGCCGACCCAAAAGCGCTGCCGTTGGCAGAAAGCCAGACTCCCGCCGCACTTCTGGATACTCTGAGACGTGTCATGTTTGACCCCAATTTTATGCCCAAACGCACCAACAAAGAACAGGGTGTGGATGTAGTGCTTACTTCGGCCGTACACTTTTATGAAAACATCACTGCTGAGGAGGTAGATCGTTTCTATCAAAAACAACTGCGCGCCGCTGGCCCCAACCCACCCTTAGTAGGCCTCAATTCCAAACTCATCGGCGTCAAGGGTGGAGAACCCTACGAGCGCATTTGGCGCGCCGGCAACGGCATGTATGGCCCAGCCATCGATCGCATCGTTGAAAACTTGGAAAAAGCCATTCCCTACGCCGAAAACGAACAGCAACAGAAGGTCATTCGCTTGCTTATCGAGTACTACCGCACCGGAGACCTGCGTAAGTTTGACGAGTACAATATCGCCTGGGTACAAGACACCGCTAGTTCGGTGGACTTTATCAACGGCTTCATCGAAGTATACCACGACCCTAAAGGCTACAAGGCCGACTGGGAGGCCGTCGTGCAGTACAACGATCCTGAAGCGACGCGCAAGATGGCCATCATCAGCCAGAATGCTCAATACTTTGAGGATAATAGCCCTGTAGCGCCTGCTTATCGGAAGAAAAAAGCCAAAGGCATTTCTTATCGCGTCATCAACGTTGCCATGGAAGGCGGCGACTGCGCTCCTTCAACGCCCATTGGCATCAATCTGCCCAACTCAGACTGGATACGGGCGCAATACGGCTCCAAATCCATTAGTCTGAATAACATCGAAAATGCCTATGCTCGCTCGGGTGGTGCTGCCGCTACTGCCGAATTTGCCCACGATGAAGAAGAGATAGCCTTAGCCAAGCGCTACGGAGAGGTGGTCAGCAAAATGCACACCGCCCTGCACGAGGTTATTGGCCATGCCAGCGGGCAGTTGAAGCCCGGAGTAGCCCAACCCAGCGCTACTTTAAAGCAGTACGCCAGCACCTTAGAAGAGTCTCGTGCCGACTTAGTAGCCCTTTATTTTTTGCCTGATCCGAAATTGGTGGAGTGGGGCGTTATGCCCGACACGATGGCTTATCGGGCCGGATACGATCAATACCTGCGCAACGGCTTGCTGCAGCAGCTGCGCCGCATACAGCCGGGGCAAAATTTGGAGCAAGACCATATGCGCAACCGCCATTTAGTGTCTTCCTGGGTACTGGAGCGCGCTCAGGCCGATAGTGCCGTCGTCAAAGTGGTCCGCGATGGAAAGACATACATAGACATCCGCAACTATGCTCGTGTGCGCCAGCTGTTTGGTCAGCTGCTCGCCGAAGTGCAGCGCATCAAGTCGGAGGGCGACTTCAACGCTGCCCGTCAGCTGGTAGAGACCTATGGTGTGCGCGTGGAGGCCGAACTGGTGCAGCAAGTGCGCGATCGGTATGCTCACTTGCCCACAAAACCTTACTCCGGTTTTGTGCAGCCGCGCTTAGTGGCGGTCAAGGATGCTCAAGGCAACCTTGTGGACGTGCGCGCAGAAGTGGAAACGGATTTTGTCCAGCAAATGCTCCGCTATGGCCGGGAATATTCCTTCCTGCCCGTGCGCAACGACTAAACACCGAGGAAGCTGGTTTTTTCTGCAGTACTTCCCGCTTTTGCCGGCGAAGAGGTGGCATCTTTGCTGCTGCGAATCGCTCTAGAGAAAAGACATGGCCACTTACGAAAATCCGCGCTTGGTGCTTAACTCGGCTTCTCCGCCCGAACCGGGGCGCGTCGCTTGGAGAAGCCCGAGCAACATCGCTATTGTTAAGTATTGGGGCAAACGAGGCATACAACTGCCGCAAAACCCATCGCTGAGCTTTACGCTGACGGCGGCTTATACCGATATGGCGCTCGAATACGCGCTCAAAGAGCGGCCCGATCCGGAGATTGACCTGAAATTCTTCTTTGAGGGCCAACCTAACGAGACCTTTCACCGCAAAGTGGCCGCTTTTCTAGAAAGCGTTACCCCTATTTTTCCTTTTTTACGACAGATAACCATTGTCATCCGCACTTCTAATTCCTTTCCACACTCGACGGGTATTGCCTCATCAGCCTCGAGCATGTCGGCTTTGGCGTTGTGCCTATGCTCGCTGGAACACCGTTTTTTCCAAACGTTGCCCAACGATGCTGAGTTTGAGCGGAAAGCTTCCTATGTAGCCCGTTTAGGTAGCGGCAGTGCGTGCCGCTCCATTTATCCGTATGCCGCGCTGTGGGGCCTGACGCCCGCATTGCCCGGGTCGTCCGATGAGTGTGCTGTGCCGTTAGATGCTCAGTTGCATCCGATCTTCAGGGCATTTCGCGACGACGTGTTGGTGGTGAGTGCCGCAGAAAAGGCCGTCAGTAGCCGGGCTGGGCATGCCCTCATGGAGGGGAACCCATTTGCTGAGACGCGCTATGCTCAGGCGCGCTCGCGCACCGTCCGCCTTCTGGAGGCTTTGCGCAGCGGCGACGTAGAGACTTTCGGACAGATTGCTGAAGAAGAGGCGCTCGCTCTGCATGCGCTGATGATGTGCAGCCAGCCGCCCTACCTGCTTTTGCAGCCCAACACCGTGGCCGTCATGCACCGGGTGCGCGCTTTTCGCCAAGAGACGCGCTTGCCGGTCTATTTTACCCTCGACGCTGGTCCAAATGTACATGTGCTCTATCCGGCTCAACACGAAGAAGTGGTGCGCTCTTGGGTTGAAAGTGCGCTAAAGCCTCTGTGCGAAAATGGCTTTTATTTGGCCGATAGGGCTGGAGAAGGGCCGGAGGAACTGTGAGAGTTG
>CALHAM010000015.1 GCA_937934275.1 uncultured Saprospiraceae bacterium
CGACGAACTGGCCTACAGCGGCAACGACTTGCAGGGCAGCGGCGAAAGCCCAGAAGCGGTGCGCGTCATGACCTATCACCGCAGTAAAGGACTGGAGTTTCCCCTGACGGTCTGCTGCCAACTCGACGCCAAACCCAAAGATCGGCTCTGGGGTGCTGTTATGCAATCGGACCGCTCCACCCCCGACCTCAACGACGTGCTGGGTGCCCGCTGGCTCCGCTTTTGGATTAACCCGTACGCCGACCAATGGCAAAAAACGCGCCTTGCCGAGGCTCTCCAGCAGTCGCCCGCATGGAGCGAAGCGGCTCAGCAAACGCGCGACGAAGAGGCTCGGCTGCTCTACGTAGCCCTCACCCGAGCGCGCGACTACCTTGTGTTGCCCACCGCCGCAAAAGGCGGCACCGCCTGGATTAGCCGCGTCCTCTTTCAGGAGGAAAGCGCACTTTTCTTTGATTTGCAAACCGACGAGCTGCCCCTTACCTGGAACGGTCAACCTCTTCACTGCCACAGGGCAGTGTTTTACCAGTCGGGTCAAATACCTGAAGCCCTCCCCCCCCTACAAAGCACCTCAAGCTACTTTAAAAGCCCTCCCGGCAGATGCTCCGAGCCGATGCCTGCTCTGTGGATAGATGCGCTTGCAGAATCTCCCCCCAACACACCGCTCCGCTGGGGCGAGCCTGTGGCCTTTGCTCAACCCCTGTGTTTCCAGGGCGACTACACACCTGCCTTTAGCCGCGCCGTGGAGGCTTTTCTATCTGCGAACACCGCTCAGCTCAGCCTCACACAACAAACAGCGCTGGCCATCACTGTTTTGCAAAATTGGGGCCTCGTCGGCCCAGTCAATCCCGCTGCCTTGCTCCGACACGCCGAAGCCTTCAACTACTGGGTGCGCGCACAAGGCTGCTCCCAGCTTTGCGCTGCTTTTCCGTTGGAAGGCAACGTGGGTCAGCGCCGCGTGCGCACAACGGTCGATTTGTTGGGGGAAAATGACCGCCAAGTCGTCGCCCTTTTCTGGCTCAGCTTTGCCGAAGGAATGAAAAAATGGCAAGAGCGGCTGAAAAGTGCAGCGCCTCAAATGGCCTGGGCTGCGCATTTACTTGCCCAAAGCCGCCCTAAGAAGACGATCCGATGCTGGGCGGTGTTTGCTGTGGAAGGGCAGGTAGTGCCTGTGCACAGCGGCTGAAAGGCCAAAGCGGGCGTGAGACGCGGCTCATCGCGCTTTCTCTTTTGGTGGAAATTGCAGTCCATATGCTCAAATGTGGGGCCGGTATTATTACTTTTGCGCCGTGTTCGAAACGCTTAAGCGTATCCTTGGCGCTCTTTTGCTCGGCGCCTACCTACTGGCAAGCACCCCGGCCTCCGAGGTGCTTAAGCTTCCCGTGCTGATAGAGCACTACCTCGAACACCAAAAGGAAGCGCCGGAGATGGGTTTTTGGGAATATTTAGCGCTGCACTATTTAAGCGGTATCGAGTACGACGCGGACTACGCGCGCGATATGCAGCTGCCCTTTAAAAACATCTCATTGGCTTCAATATTGCTGCCGGCCCTTCAGCCGCCCTGCAAAGAGGTCTGGAGGGCGAGGCTTCCCAGGGAATGCGACCTTAAATTGAATTTACCGCCCGTCTTGGGCTGCTTGCGCGCCCCACATCTCCACTTGCCCGCCCAGCCCCCCGAAGCATAGCGCGGCTTTTCCCTCGCTTTTTGCGGCACACTTGTGGCCTTTTTCCTTTGCCGTAGAAAAGGGCTTATTGCTTCATTAGGAATGCTCGCTTTGTGGGCACCTAAAACGCATTGCGCTATGCTTCAAACTGTCATTGATTTTTCGGTCAAAAACAAACTCATTATCGGCCTGCTCGTGTTAGGGCTGGTGGGCTGGGGCAGCTACCAACTAACGCGCCTGCCCATAGATGCTGTACCCGATATCACGGACAACCAGGTGCAGGTCATCACGGTATCGCCGGCATTGGGGGCACCTGACGTCGAGCGCTTCATCACCTTTCCCATTGAGCAGGCGTGCAGCAACATTGCCGGCTTGAAGGAAATCCGCAGTTTCTCGCGCTTTGGCCTGTCGGTGGTTACTGTAGTGTTCAACGACGCCACGAATGTTTATTGGGCGCGCCAGCAAATTGCCGAGCGGCTGCAACAGGTGCAGGTGCTTATTCCGCCCGGCATCGGAACGCCCGAGCTGGCGCCCGTTACTACCGGTCTGGGCGAAATTTACCAGTACGTCGTGCGGGCCAAACCCGGCTATGAAAGCCGCTACGATGCCATGTCGCTGCGCACCATTCAAGATTGGATCGTGCGCCGACAGCTGCTGGGCACCCCTGGGGTGGCCGATGTCAGTACGTTTGGAGGTTTGCTCAAGACCTACGAGGTGGCCGTGCAGCCAGCTCGCTTGCAAGCTTTTGGGCTTACCCTGGCCGACGTGTACGATGCCTTGGAAAAGAACAACCAGAACGCCGGTGGCGCCTATCTCGAAAAAGGGCCGAATGTTCTGTTCATTCGCACCGAAGGGCTGCTGACGTCGTTAGAAGAGCTAGGCGAAATTCCACTTCGGACCCTGGCCGGCGGTGTAACCCTGCGCATCCGCGACGTGGCGGAGGTGCGCTACAGCCACGCCACGCGCTACGGCGCCGTTACTTACAACGACGAAGGCGAGGTGGTGGGCGCAGTGGTCATGATGCTCAAGGGCGAAAACTCCTCCGCTGTGGTGCGCCGCGTCAAGGAGCGCATCGAGCAAATCCGCAAGACGCTGCCCGAGGGCGTGGAGATTGAGCCTTTCCTCGACCGCACCAAGATGGTCAACAGCGCCATTGCTACGGTGGAGCGCAACCTGTTGGAAGGAGCGCTCATCGTAGTGTTGGTATTAGTGTTCTTTTTGGGCAACTTGCGGGCGGGTTTCATAGTGGCATCCGTTATCCCGCTTTCCATGCTCTTTGCCGTCAGCCTGATGAATGCCTTCGGCGTTAGCGGCAACCTGATGAGCTTGGGCGCCATTGACTTCGGCCTCATTGTGGATGGCGCTGTTATTGTGGTGGAAGCCATCATGCACCGGTTGACGCACAGCCAGCAGTATCTCGGCTTGGCGCGCCTTTCGCGCGAGCAGATGGACGGCGAAGTGCGCACTTCGGCTGGGCGCATGATGAACGCTGCCGTGTTTGGCCAGGTCATTATCCTCATCGTTTACCTGCCCATTTTGGCGCTAGAGGGCATTGAAGGCAAGATGTTTCGGCCCATGGCCCAAACGGTGTCTTTTGCCGTGTTGGGAGCGCTCTTGCTGTCGATCACCTACGTGCCGGCCATGAGCGCGCTGTTTTTGAGCCGAAAGACTACGCACCGGCGCACCTGGAGCGACCGCCTGATGGCCTTTCTGGAACAGCACCACCAGCGCCTACTCGACCGAGCGCTGCGCTGGCCCAAAACCGCGCTCGCCCTGGCCTTTGTGCTTTTTGGAGGGGCACTCATAGTGCTTACCCGCTTAGGCGGCGAGTTTATCCCTGAATTGGAGGAAGGCGACTTTGCCGTAGATACGCGCGTGCTCACCGGCAGCAGTTTGCAGACGACCATTCGGGCTACCCAGCAGACGGCCGGTATGCTGTTGCGGCATTTCCCAGAGGTGGAAAAAGTAGTTACTAAAATTGGCTCGGGGGAAATACCGACTGACCCCATGCCCATTGAGGCGGCTGACATGATGGTCATTCTGAAAGACAAAAGAGAGTGGACCTCAGCGCGCACCTTCGATGAGCTGGCCGAAAAGATGGCCGAAAAGCTGCAGGCCATTCCGGGGGTAACCACAGGGTTCCAGTACCCGGTGCAAATGCGCTTCAACGAACTGATGACGGGCGCGCGGCAAGACGTCGTGTGCAAAATTTTTGGGGAAGACCTAGACACCCTGGCCCACTACGCCAAGCGCTTGGGAGAGCTGGTGCAACGCGTTGAGGGTGCGCGCGACCTGTACATAGAGCGCGTTACCGGCATGCCGCAGATTGTGGTGCGCTATCGGCGCGAGGCGATGGGGCGCTTTGGGCTTCAGGTGAGCGAGGTCAACCGCATCGTCAATGCAGCGTTTGCTGGCGGTGTGGCCGGTTTGGTTTTCGAGGGCGAGCGGCGTTTCGACCTGGTGGTGCGGCTGGCCGAAAGTGAGCGGCGCAGCGTGGAAGATGTGCGCAATCTGCTCATCCCTACGCCTTCGGGCGTGCAAATTCCGCTGGGCCAGGTGGCCGACGTCAACGTTGAGGAAGGGCCAAATCAGATCCAGCGCGAGGACGCTAAGCGCCGCATTGTAGTGGGTTTCAACGTGCGCGGGCGCGATGTGCAGAGCATTGTGGAAGAGCTGCACCGGTTGGTGGAGCAGCGTCTACCCTTGCCGCCCGGCTACTACATCACCTATGGCGGTGCCTTTGAAAACTTAAAAGAGGCCGAGCAGCGCTTAGCTATAGCCGTGCCGGTGGCGCTCTTGCTCATCTTTGTTTTGCTGTATTTTGCTTTTGGTTCCGTTAGCCAGGGGCTGCTCATTTTCACAGCCATACCGCTGTCGGCCATTGGAGGTGTGGCGGCGCTATGGCTGCGCGGCATGCCCTTTAGCATATCGGCGGGAGTGGGGTTCATTGCGCTTTTTGGGGTGTCGGTGCTCAATGGCATCGTGCTCATTGCGGAGTTTAACCGCTTGCGCAAGAGCGGCTTGGAGGATGCGGCGGATATTGTTCGCCAGGGCACGCGCACGCGCCTTCGGCCGGTGCTCATGACGGCGTCGGTAGCATCGCTGGGCTTTTTGCCCATGGCCCTCAGCACGGGTGCGGGCGCCGAAGTGCAGCGCCCTTTGGCCACGGTGGTCATTGGCGGTCTCGTTAGCGCTGGGCTGCTGACGCTGGTGGTTTTGCCCGTATTGTTCGTGTTGTGGTTGCGCTGGTTGCGCCGTTGGCAACCGCCAATCGCTCAAGCGGTTGGGGCAATGGCTGTGCTGTGGGTGTGTGCAAGCGGCGCTTCGGCCCAGACGGCGCTGACACTGGAGCAGGCGCTCGAGTGCGTGCGCACGACGCACCCCTCTTTGCAAGCGGCGCATGCGGGTGTACAACAGGCAGAGCGTTTACTGGGCACGGCCAACGAACTGCCGCCGCTGGAGGTTGAACTGGAGCTGGGCCAGATAAACGCCAGATTTTTCGACTCGCGCCTCTACGTGCGCCAGGGCTTCTACCTGCCCGCTGTCTATCGCAGCCGACGCCAGTGGCTCGAGCACCAAAAGCGCCTCGGCGAAACGGAAGCGCGCCAAATAGAGCGCGAATTGATGCGCCAGGTCAAGGCCACCTACTACACCCTTTTGGTGTTGGAAGAAAAACGCCGCCTGTGGCGCGAGTGGGACAGCCTCTACGCCATCGCCTTGGAGCGCGCCGAACAACGCCTGCGCGCCGGTGAAACCAATGCGCTGGAAAAAAGTGCCCTACAAACGCGGCGGCTCCTGCACACCCAACAACAGCAGCGCCTCGAAGCCGAATGGTCGGCGGCTCGGCGGCAGTTTCAGCAACTGCTGGGCCTCGATGCCCTACCGGCCTTCGAAGCGCCGCTCTATGCGCTGCTGGGGCCGAGCGACACGTTGGCCAGCGATGCCCATCCGCTGTTGATCGCCCAGCAGCAGCGCATCGCCGCCGCTACCGCCGAGCAACGGCTGCAACAAACCCATTTGTTGCCTACCCTGTCGTTGGGCTACACCAACCTGTCCATTACCGGCTGGCAGCAGGCGCGCGACCGCTCCGAAACCTACTACGGCCCGGGTCATCGCTTCTCTACCGTCACGGTGGGCGCTCAAGTGCCGCTCTTCGCTCAGGCGCAGCGCAGCCGCATCGGCGCTGCCGAGCTGCAAATAGCCCGCGAACGGCACCAACTAGAAGCCACCGCTCGCGCCGTAAACACAGAATACCAAAACGCCTGGCAGCGCTTCCGCCTCTACGACGAACAGGTGCGCCAATGCCGCGACGCGCTCGAGCCGCAACAGCGCGCCCTCATGAGCACTGCCGACCGCCAACGGCAGGCCGGCGAAACCAACTACATAGAATGGCTTCTGCTCGCACAGCAGACCTTCGAGGTGCGCATCGGCTGCTTAGAACTCGTCCAATTGCGCAACGAAGCCGCTTTCGATGTCGAATTTTGGCGCTAAGCGCCGACCCTTTACCGGCGTGGGCAACCCATTGGGCAACTTTCGACTACTCGATAGCCGACCCGTGGGCTGCACCTTCGCCACCGCCTTCTTCCTTCTTTCACCACCCTAAACTATGGGCCAAAAAAGACTTCGGCCCTCACTCTGGCTATGAACTACCGCATTTTATTCTTAGCAACGACCCTTGCCTTAGCCGCAGGCTGCGGCTCTTCAGAGCCTTCCGATGCCGGAAACGCCTCGAAAACGGAGGAAACTACCGTTCAGCTGACGCCCGAACAACTGCAGAACGCACAAATAGAAATCGGCCCTGCCCAGCGCCGCACCCTGCGCACTGTGTTGCGCGTGAGCGGAGTGGTTGACGTGCCGCCGCGCAGCCTGGTGTCGGTCAGCTTTCCGCTGGGCGGCTACCTCCAACACACGCGCCTGCTGCCGGGCATGCCCGTGCGAAAAGGCGAAACCCTGGCCATACTGGAAGACCCGCAGTACATCCAACTGCAGCAAGACTATCTAACGACCACAACCCGACTGCAATACGCCGAAGCCGAACTGCAGCGGCAGCAGGCCTTGCAAGAGGGACAAGCCAGCAGCGCTAAAGCCCTTCAACAGGCGCAGACCGAGTACCGCTCGCTGAGGATTCAGCAAAAAGCGTTGGCCGAAAAACTGCGCCTCATCGGCTTAGAACCCACCCAACTGAGCGAAGACAACCTCTCGCGCAGTGTGCGCTTGCTGTCGCCCATCGACGGCTTCGTCAGCGCTGTACACGCCAACATCGGCAAGTACGTAACGCCCACCGACGTGCTCTTCGAACTGGTAAATCCAAAGGATATTCACCTCAACCTCAAGGTGTTCGAAAAAGATGTGCCGCTGCTGCGCGTGGGCCAACCCATACGCGCTTACCCGCCCGACCGACCGCAGCAGGTCCACACCGGCGAGATCATCCTCGTCAGCCAAAACGTCGGCCCCGACCGAGCCGTAGAGGTACATTGCCATTTCGACCGCTACGACCCTACCGTGTTGCCCGGCATGCACCTGCGCGCCGAGGTGGGCGTGGACCTGCACGAGGCCCTCAGCGTGCCCGAAGACGCCGTCGTGCGCTGGGAAAACCGCCACTTCGTCTTCGTGGAGCAGGCGCCCGGCTCTTTTGAATTGCAAGAGGTAGAACTGGGCGCCTCGGCAGACGGTTTCGTGCAAGTGGAGCCTAAAGCCGAGCGCTTAGACCTCACTCAAGCCCGCGTCGTGCTCAAGAACGCTTACGCCCTGCTTATGAAAATGAAAAACACCCTGGAGGAGGAATAGCCGCTCGAAACCTCGGCTCTCTGCGGTCAAACGCTCGCACACGGGCGAACGCCTCGGCAACGTCCATGGGTACCTCAGCTCCCTCCGCTATCGGCAGCCGCTTTTCCACATATGGCCATCCGGATGCGCTCGGCTGCCACAGCCAAAGCCTCTTCGGGCTTTTGCCACAGGCTGACGGCTGTCAGGCGCCCGTCGGCGTCCTTGGGAAGGATTTCAATGTCTTGGATTTTCGTCTCTCCTTGCGATGAGGCGACGACGCCGGGCAAGGCGCCCAAATCTATCGGCTCGACGAGCACCGGAAGGAACTGCTTCTTTTTATTCAAGAAATCTTTGATGGCGGGCTTCAGTTCTTTGTCCCAGATGTAATCCGAGGCGACGGCGTCGGCGGAGAGCAGGAGGATGAACACATCGGCTTCTCTCAGCTTTTGCTGGATGACTTCGTCCCACTGCTCGCCGGGCAGGATCTCCTGGTCGGTCCACAGCTCCACGTCGTCGGAGCGGCGCAAGCCGCTGAGGTGCACCCGCAAGCGGTGAAGCCACTCGGTGTTCCGGTGCGAGTAAGACAAGAACACCCGCTTGGCGCGGCGCGGCGGGCGCGGCAACAGCGCTTCGAAGCGCCGGATGAGCAACGTTTGCTCCTGACCCGCCTTGTCCCGGCCCGGTATTCGGATGTGCCCGCGCTCGGCGGCTTGGCACAAGTCGTAGTAGTTCACGAAGTGTGCGCCGTCGTAGGAGACGTCCATCCGGCGCGCCGCCTCTTCGTCCATCCTGAGGATTGGGATGCTCGCAGGCGCCTCATCTTCCGTGGGCGCCGCTTCGGAAGACTTGCTCATCTCCAAGCCTTTCGTGCTCTGCGCCTGTGCTGCATCTGTTTTTCCTTCCAGAAAATGCACGCATTGCGCAAAAAGCTCTTTTTGCAGTTCCAGCGCTTCGCGTTTGCCTTCGGCGGCGCCCTCCACGCCGATCAGGAGCACGCCGTCGTGTTCGTTTTCGGCGGGGTACAGCCCTTTGAGCAGTACCCGCAGGCCGTTTTTCAAAAAAACGATGCCGTGCTTCCAGAAGTGCCGCGCCTCTGAGCGCTCCTCCTGCGCATAGTGCAGGATGAGGCGGTGCATCAGTTTTTTGTAGTGAAACAGCGGCACGCGCAGCCAAAAAGCCGACTGCCAGA
>CALHAM010000016.1 GCA_937934275.1 uncultured Saprospiraceae bacterium
AGAAATAGCGATGGCCAAATCCTTTTTCCCTTCGAAGCTACCGGCTTGCGCGCCGTAGACGTTGAGATCTTCAAAATTTTTCAGAGCAACGTCTTACAATTCTTGCAAACCAATGACCTAGAGGGCGAAACCGAATTGGAACGAGTGGGCAAAATCGTTCACCAGCAAAAAATTGCCCTTTCCGACCTCAACCCCAACGCCAGTAGCGCCAGTTGGCAGCGCTATGCCCTCAACCTGAATGAGATGATTCGCAGAGATCCGGCAGCCATCTACCAAGTGCGCTTGTCGTTTCGCCGCTCTTATGCCACTTACACCTGTCCCATTTCCGCAGGAGATGAACCGGAAGAAGACCTGGCCCGCTTCGGCAAAACCGACGAAGACGGCCGAATGAGGAGCCTTTGGGGGGGGTATCGCGGGATCTACTTCTCCGAGGACTGGGACGACGATGAGACGTACGAATGGGAAAACCGCGATAACCCCTGCGCCCGCGAGTACTACCACTCCGAGCGCTTCGCCAGCCGGAACGTCTTCGTCAGCGATTTAGGCATCACGGCTAAATGGGGCCGCGACCGCTCGCTCTTCCTGGGCACCACCAACCTGGTCAGCGCCCAACCTGAGGGCAATGTGAAAGTCAATGTTCTCAACTACCAGCTGCAACCCATTGCCGAAACCCAAACCGGCAGCAGCGGCACCGCCGTCATCGAGGGCTTGCGCGAAAAGCCTTTCCTACTGGTGGCAACGCGCGGCGACCACCGCGGCTACCTCCGCTTAGCCGACGGCGCTACCCTCTCCCTTAGCCGCTTCGACGTCGCCGGCGTTGAAGCCCACAAAGGCCTTAAAGGCTATCTCTACGGCGAGCGCGGCATCTGGCGACCGGGCGACTCGCTCTATCTCAACTTCGTGCTCGAAGACCGAAACGGCCAACTGCCTCCTAACCACCCCGTCAACTTTGAACTGCGCGACCCTCGCGGCTCTGTCTATTACCGCACGGCAACCGCCCAACACGTCGGAGGTGTCTATGCCTTCCACTGCGCCACACGACCCGACGCTCCTACCGGCAACTGGACCGCCCGTGTCGAAGTGGGCGGCACCACTTTCAGCCAAACCCTTAAAATTGAAACCGTCAAGCCCAACCGCCTCAAAATCGAATTCGACCTGGGCAAAAAAAGACTAACTCAAGGCGACGAAAACCGCAACGCGGCGCTGCGCGCTACCTGGCTCCACGGCACACCCGCCTCCGGGTTGAAAGCCCGCGTAGAGATGCAACTCAGCGCCGCCAAAACCGAATTCAAGAACTTCCGCGATTTTGTCTTCGATGACCCCACGCGTACCCTGTGGAGCGAACCAGAAACCATCTTCGATGCCTACTTAGACGAAACCGGAAGCGCTAAAGTGCCTCTGCGTATCAGCAGCGGCGCAGATGCCCCTGGCCGCCTAATCGTACGCCTCAAAACCCGCGTCTTCGAGCGCGGCGGCGACTTCAGCACCGACAACTTCGCCGTGGACTATTACCCCTATCCGCGCTTTGTAGGCGTCAGCATTCCCTCAGACCAAGCCGGCTACAAAAGCATAGGCCTTGAGGGCGGCCAAATACAGGTGGCTTGTGTAGACGCCAACGGCAACCCATTGCCCTACCGCAACGTCAGCGTTGGCCTCTACCTGTGCGACTGGCGCTGGTGGTGGGACGAAAACCCTCACTACGAAATCTCGCAGTTCAACACCGCCAACCACTTCGGCGCTCAAATTAAAACTACCCTGACCACCGATAGCCGCGGTATCGCCACCTGGACCGTAAAGCCCACTCAGTGGGGGCGCTATTTGGTGCGCGCCATAGATGAAGATGGCGGTCATGCCAGCGGCGACTTCTTCTGGACGGGCTACCCCGACGAGCGAAGCGACCTGCGCAGCCGCCAGGCCGTAGCCATGTTGCCTTTCTCGGCAAGCAAAGAAAAATACACCGTAGGCGAAAAAGTCACCCTGCGCGTGCCCGCCTCTGAAAATGGACGCCTCCTGCTGACCCTCGAAAACGGCTCGCGCGTGCTGGAACACCGCTGGGTCGAAGTTAAAGCCGGCGACAACAGCATAACCTTTGAAGCCAGCCCCCAAATGACGCCCAACATCTATGCACACGTCAGCCTCTTCCAACCTTACGCTCAAACGGCCAACGACCTGCCCATCCGCATGTACGGCGTTGTGCCGATCGCCATCGAGAACCCTACCTCTCGCCTCAAACCAGAAGTAAGCGCTCCATCCGTCATTCGGCCTGGCCAACCCTTCAACGTTAGCGTCCGCGAAACCTCCGGTAAGGCCTGTACCTACACCTTAGCCATTGTGGATGAGGGCCTACTCGACCTCACGCGTTTCCAAACACCCAACCCTTGGGATGCCCTTTTTGCTCGCGAAGCCTTAGGCGTCAAGACCTGGGACACCTACGACCACGTCTTGGGTGCCTTCGGTGCCAGCATGCAGCGCATCCTGAGCATGGGTGGTGATGCCATCAACCAAAAAAGCCGAAATGCTGCTCAAGTCAGCCGCTTTAAACCTGTAGTGCGCCATCTGGGACCTTTCCGCTTAGAAAAAGGCCAAACAGCCAAACACCAATTTACGCTCGACAACTACATCGGCTCCGTTCGCGTCATGGCCGTTTGCTCGGCCCCTGCCCCGAATGGCAAAGGCGCCTATGGTTCAGCCGAAAAAACCTGTGCCGTACGCAAGCCCGTCATGGTGTTGCCCACACTACCACGCGTATTAGGACCGGGCGAAACGGTGCGCTTACCCGTAGAAGTGTTCGCCGTCGAAGACAACGTCAAGAGCGCCACTGTGCGCCTATCGGAAAAACGCGGCACAGTACGCATAGTAGGAGCTACCAGCCACACCCTCTCTTTTGCAAAGCCCGGTAGCCACATAGTCTATTTCGATGTGCAAGTGGGCGCTAAAACGGGCAATGCCCAGTTCGTCGTCGAGGCCACTGGTGGCAACGAAACCACTCGTGAGACGGTGGACCTCGAAATACGCAACCCCAACCCCTTTCAAACTATCGTATGGGACGGCAGCGCTGATGGCGGACGCGAATGGAGCCAGACCCTCGACCTAAGCCCCTACGCTCATCTCCAGCGCCTGACACTCGAAGTGAGTGCTCTGCCGCCCATCAACCTGAGCCGACATTTAGACTACCTGCTCCGATACCCCCACGGCTGCTTAGAGCAAATCATTTCCAGTGCTTTCCCACAGCTGTATGCCGACCTCATTGCGCCGCTCAGCCAAGAACAACAGGAAAAAGCCGCGCGCAACATCACCGCTACCCTCGAGCGCATGCGCCGCTACCAACAGCCCGATGGCGCCTTCGCCTACTGGCCCGGCAGCAGCTATGCCAACGCCTGGAGCAATACTTATGCCGGCCATTTCTTGCTCGAAGCCAAAGCAAAAGGCTATGCCGTATCGCCTAATATGCTCGATCCCTGGCTCGAGCAGCTGGCTCAAAGCGCCCGCCGTTGGACGCCCGCTTCCCATGGGCAAAACCTCCTCTACGAATACGACGACGAACTCACGCAGGCCTACCGCCTGTATGCACTAGCCTTAGCCGGAAAACCCGAATTGGGCGCCATGAACCGCCTCAAGGAGCACAAGAACCTGTACAAACAAACCGCTCTGCTGTTAGCCAATGCCTACGCCCAGGCCGGCAAAGCCGAAGTCGCCCGCGATATGGTCAACAAAAAGTGGCGCGAAGATTGGGACTACATCTGGAGCGGGCGCACCTTCGCCTCTGCCCTGCGCGACCAAGCCCTACAGTTGGAAACCTATACCGCCATCGGCGATAAGTCGCGCGCCGAAACGCTCGTCCAGCGCCTCTGCCAGCAACTCGGCGGCGAAGCCTCCCTAGAGTGGAATACACAAAGCCTCGCTGTGGCCCTGCGTGCCCTGTCAAAGTACGTCGGCAAACAAGGGAGCGCTGGCCCTCAATTCACGTATCAATTCAACAGCAGCAGCCCCCAAAAGGGTGATGCCAGCAAGCCTATCGCCCTCATAGAACTGAGCGGCAAAACCTCCGCCCAACGCATCAGCGTCAAAAACACAGGCAAGGCGCGCCTATATATCCGTGTCATCGCTGTGGGTCAACTCGCTCCCGACCAACACTTAGGCGAAGAAGTCGCTCAAAACATCGCTCTAACCGTCCGCTATTTAGACCTTAAAGGCAATCCCATAGAAGTGGATCGCCTGCCCAAGGGCACCGACTTCGTCGCCGAAGTAACTATTAAGCGCCAGTCCGACCTGAACTTCCCGTTCCGAGAACTGGCCCTGTCTCAAATCTTCCCTTCAGGGTGGGAAATTCTAAACACTCGCCTAAGCGGCATGGAAATGGGCAACCAAAGCAACCTCGACTACCAGGACATCCGAGACGATCGTGTGTACACCTACTTTGGTCTGCTCGGACGAGAAAGTTTCGACGATGCTCGCACCTATCGTATCCAGCTCAACGCAGCCTATGCCGGGCGCTATTACCTGCCGCCCGTAAACTGCGAGGCTATGTACGACAGCCGCATCCGCGCCAGCGTTGCAGGGCGCTGGGTAGAAGTGCTGTAATCTGCCGCTCCGCAACCGCTCTTTCTTTCCAACGCCGGCATGCCGAAGGACACAATGGATGTCTATTCTTGGCCTGGCTGCCCGCCGTAAAAAAGTTCGTACATCCCTGAAGGCTTTGGGCCTGCTTGGTAGTTAAGCTCAAAGGCCTGGCGACTTAGGCGCTCGATGGGCGCTAAGGCGGCCTTTTGCAAACTTCGGTTCAGGGAAGCCAAGCGCGGGCCGAATAAGTCGTCAGCGCGCCGATGGGCCTGCTGCAACTCCTGACGCAGCGCCTGGATGCCATCCAAGAAAGAGCGCGTGGGTGGCTCGTCCGAAATCTCAGAAAGGACGTACAGCTTGCCGATGCGAGCGCGCAGCTGTTGCTCGCCGGTGATGCCTTTCGACTCGATGGTCTCGGTCAGGGTCTTCCGAAAGGCCTCTAAGTCGTCGGCATACCGCTGCAGCTGGACTTTTAGGCGCACATCTTTAACGGTGCCCGCGCGGTGGAGGGCAGAGTCTTTAGCGCTCTGCACCTGAGCGACCAACAGCCCCAAGTCCTCCACCATTTCGAAGAGTTCTTGCGAAATGGCGCGGCGGCGCCGATAATCTAAGTCGGGTTGGATAGGGTCTGGAATGAGCACCAACGTGCCGGTGTCCGTTACATTGCCGGCATTGAGCCGCACGCCGTAGGTGCCAGGCGTAGCCAATTGACCGAAAAAGCCTGCATAGACGCCAATCTCACCGCGCGAGAGAACACCCTTTGCCGCCTTAGGTGGAGCAGTGCGCATATCCCAACGGACTACATTAATGCCCTTTCGATTGGCACCGGGCAAGGTGGCTACCTTTTTGCCCGAAGGGTCGAAGATATCTACGGCAACCTCGCCAGTCATGACGCGCTCTTTGAGGTAGAACTGGATGACGGCTTGCTCCGTAGGATTAGGGCCAACGTAAGCGTCGGTATTGGGGAAGCCCTGGCCGTAATGGCCAGTCGTTACGGGCGTTGGTCGGCTGGGCAGTAGGGCCGCAGAGCGTTCCAGCAGTTCGGGTGTGAGGCGGCGTATGGGCGAGATGTCGTCAATGATGAAAATTCCGCGGCCGTGAGTGGCGATGACGAGGTCCTGTGTGCGCGGGTGAATGACCAAATCGCGCACACTGACGTATTCGGGCAGTTTAGATTTGTAGTGTACCCATGTTTGCCCTCCATCGTGGCTCAAATACAGGCCGAATTCTGTGCCCAAAAAGAGCAAGTCGGGGTTCTCGATGTCTTCGATGATGACGTGGGCATAGCCTTTGAGTGCGCTGCTTTGGCCAATGGATTTCCAGGTTTGGCCGCCGTCATCGGTGCGAGCCACGTAGGTGCGCATATCGCCGTAAGTGTGGCGGTCGAAGGTGGCGTAAGCGCGGTTGCGGTCGTGGCGGCTGGGGGTTACTCGGCTGACCCACGTGCCGGCCGGAATGCCGGCGCTGGTGTAATCGAGGCGCGTCCAGGTTTTACCACCATCGCGCGTTACCTGAAGGTTGCCGTCATCGGTGCCTATGTAGAGGAGATTTTCGTCTAAGGGCGATGGGCCAATGGTGTAGATGGTGCAATGGTTCTCAGCCGAAGTGTTATCCACCGTCAGGCCACCGCTAGCATACTGCCGCTGCTTAAGCGTATCGTTGGTGGTCAGATCAGGAGAGATGCGCTCCCAGGAGTCACCTCTATCTGTCGATCTGAACAGAAACTGAGCGCCGCAGTAGATGATGCTGGGGTTGAGAGGGCTTTTTACGATAGGGGTATTCCAATTCCAGCGGTACTTGGGATCTCCGGGGCGCTCCTGGGGCTGAATGGACTTGTTCTGGCCCGTGCGAAGGTTAACGCGCGCCATATTACCACCCTGGCTTTCGCAATAGACGATGTTGGGGTCTTGAGCGTCGGGCTGCACCCAGAAGCCGTCGCCGCCGTAGAGGTCGAGCCAATCGCCGTTTTTGATGCCGCCGCGGGCGCGCGAAGGGCCGCGCCAAGAGCCGTTATCTTGCAGGCCGCCGTAGATGTAGTAGGGCTCTTGATCGTCCACACTGACTTGATAGTACTGGGCTACGGGCAGCGTTTTAAACATGAACCACGATACCCCGTAGTCTAAGCTCATGTATACTCCGCCGTCAGTGCCCAGATAGAGGTGATTGGGGCTGTTGGGGTTGATCCACAAAGCGTGGTGGTCCGCATGTACCCAGCCGCTGGTGCGCCCTCCCTCATTGAACGAGTAGCCACCATCCGTGCTGATCGATAGCGAAAAGGCCGGGCGATAGACGCGCTTGGGGTCTTGAGGGTCGACGACCAAGGTGCTGAAGTAAAACGGCCGAGCTGTAACATTGGACGTGGCGCTTTGGTACTTCCACGTCTCGCCACCATCGCTCGAAAGGTACAGACTCGTGTTTTCACTCTCTACAATGGCCCACAGATTGTCGGGTGCGCTAGGCGCTAAAGCCAGGGCGATGCGCCCGAAAGGCCCTGAGGGTAAGCCCTGGGTTAGCTTACGCCATGTTTTACCCCCATCGGTGGTTTTATACAGCGCACTGCCCGGCCCTCCCGACTCAAAAGAATAGGGCGTGCGCCGCACTTCCCACATGGCGGCCAACAATACCTCGGGATTGCGCGGGTCCATGATGACATCTGCGCAGCCGGTGCGCTCGTTCACATACAGGATCTGCTCCCATGTTTTGCCCCCATCGGTGGTCTTGTACAAACCGCGGTGGGAGCTGTCGCTCCACAGCGGGCCAGGGGCAGCCACATACACCGTATTCGATTGCTGCGGATGAACGACGATCTTGGCAATGTGCTCGGTGTTCTCTAGCCCCAGATGCGTCCAGTTGCGCCCTGCATCTGTCGACCGATAAATGCCCAAACCTATAGACACGCTGTTGCGCATGTTGCTTTCGCCCGTGCCCACCCACACAATATCGGGTTTGGTGGGGTCAATAGCCAAAGCACCAATGGATTGTGGGTACTTGTCAAAAATTGGCTCGAACGTCGCGCCCGCCGTGGTGGACTTCCACACACCTCCCCCAGCAGTGCCAACATAGAGAATTTTAGGTTGGCTACTGACGCCTTCAATGGCGGTAATGCGCCCACTCATGACAGCAGGGCCAATGTTGCGCGCTTCAACGGCACCAAAAGCGGCAGACGACAGGGATGTTTGGGCAAAAACACCCGCCGCCCAAGCCGTCAAAAGAGCAATGCCGAAAAGGTTTTTCATGAAAATGATTGAGTTAAATGGTCTGAGAAGATTGGCTTCGAACAAAAATGAAAGTGGCCCTCCGCACTCACGACTACAGGCCCTTCCCTCAACCTAATCGCCACACAGCCTGCTTTGCTTCGGAGGAAGGGCCAATCACGGCGCCTTGAGCCGCAGGGTTTTGGGTTTATCCACCCGGTCGGGCCGCCATTCGGCAGGGTCAACTTCGTAAATATCGGGGACGAAGACCTTGATAACGGTTTGTTCTAAACACGCTTTCTTTTGCCCTTGGCGAAACATATAGATGGGTTCGCGCCGTCGTGTTTTGGAGTAAATGCGCAGGGTGCTGCCTTGGCGCTCCATCTCAAAAGCGTATCGACCCTGGCTAATAAGCGTATCTACGCGCTCGGGAGACGCATCCCATACCTGCACATGGACCTCCGTCAGAATACTCGTGCCGGCCCAAAAGTGTACTTCGGGATAGATGAAGTTCACCATGTCAATAACGACGGTCTCAGCAGAATCTACGGCAAAAATTTGATACACCGTGCGCTCCATTTGGGCCGAGGCATTCGAGACACTCAGCATGCAACCAAAAACAACTCCAAGACAGCCGGCCATTTTCCTCTTAAAAAACATAAGTAAATACAGCGTTGAGTGGGCTTTTTACTTTCTCAGCGCCTACATATGGGCGCTAACTTTCGCCCAAAATTAAGAAGGTACGCCAGAACGGCAGCGCAGGATGCTGAGATTCGGAAAGCCAACCAGTAGCCATACCGTGCTTCCTACTTTTGCTGAAGAGTAGCCGAAAAGCGCAACCGACGCCTTGAGGCATTCGCCCTCTCTGATTTTTTTCCTAACGCTATGAACATCGAACAATTTCGCGCCTATTGCTTAAGTAAACCGGGGGTTTCCGAAGACTTCCCCTTCGATGAAAGTACCCTTTGCTTCCGCGTTGCAGGAAAGATTTTCGCCCTCACCAACCTGGAAAGCGAACGCCTGAAAGTCAATCTTAAGTGTGAGCCGAGCTATGCTCTGCAGTTGCGCGAACGCTACGAGGAAGTGCAACCGGGTTGGCACATGAATAAAAAGCACTGGAATACCATAGACTTTGAAGGCACTATTAGTGATGCTGTGCTGCGCAGCTGGATAGACCACTCCTACGAGCAAGTCGTCCGAACGCTCAGCCGTACTCAAAGGGTGGCGTTAGAAGGCAGAACATTGAGCGACTGAAGGCGGCTCATGAGATGAGCAAAGCAACACCTGAGGCTAGGAGCGTGAGGCCAGTAATAAGGCCGGCGTTGTGCTCCCAAGCATGCCAATTCAAGCGTTTCAAGCCACAGAGGGCCAGCCACACCCAAACGAGCATGCCTAAGATGGTAATGACCGCATACGACAGGGCGAGTAAGCCTACAAACGCCCAACCGTACTGGCCTGCAGCTAAAAAATAGCCCTCAATTTCCAAGCACGGCGAAAAAAACATGGCGGCAGCCAGCGTACCTACCACGCCCCAGCGTATCTGCTGGGCGTGCAAGTTAAAATGATGATGGCGATGGTGTTGATAGAGATAGAAGACCCCTAATGCCACCAGTAAGGCTGGAGCTATCCAGCGGGTAAAAGCTTCTAAGCGGTGAGAGAGCCACCCTCCTAAAAAAGCCAGCAAAAGGCCAATAAGCACAGTGCTCAGCACGTGAAACAAGCCCATCAAAAAGGTAACCCACAAGGTCTGTTGCGCCGTCCAGGCGTTTTGGCGCCCAATGGCGATAACAGGTAGCCAATGGCTGGGTATTAAGGCGTGAAATAGGCTTAGAGCCAACGCTCCAAGTAAAATTGTGTCCATGCAAGAAACAGCATTGAATGCTACAGTTTAAACCGTCAAAGATGCGGTATCGCCTTAGGAAAATGCATCAGCTTGCGCACATTTATTGCCGCTATCTTTACGCGCTCAACTCTCTGCTCCCTTCAGCAAAAGCATGCTTCTAAATTTTTTATTGGTTGTCTTGGGTATCGCATTGGTCAGCGGCGGTGCTCATTATCTGGTGGAGGGCGCCTCTAACTTGGCGCGGCGCATTGGTGTTTCCGATCTCATTATTGGGATGACTGTGGTTTCCTTTGGCACTTCAGCCCCAGAATTGGTCGTGTCGATAGTGGCTGCCCTTAACGGTTCGGGTGAAGTAGCCATCGGAAACGTCATCGGCAGCAATACTGCCAACATTGGGCTTATATTAGGGCTGACGGCCATCATTCAGCCCCTCCGTATTCGGCACAATACCATTTGGAAAGATATCCCTTTCAGCTTCATCGGCATTATTGTCGTGATGCTCATGGCAGGCGACCATCACTTAGACCGTTCGCTGAATTCTCAAGCTGTCATCTCGCGCTCCGATGGGCTGGTGTTGCTGTGCTTCTTTTCTGTCTACTTATACTATACCTACAGCATTGCTCTACAGGAAAAAGAGACAATGGAGGTCAGCCAACCGCGGCACCCCCTTTGGATAGCCATTTTTTGGGTGATAGGAGGGCTGATAGCCCTCGCTTACGGCGGGCGCCTAACGGTAGATGGCGCCGTGGGCATTGCCCGAGCATTAGGCATCAGTGAAGCCATCATTGGTCTGACATTAGTGGCCGTTGGCACGTCGCTGCCCGAACTGGCCACCACCATTGCAGCGGCGCTCCGTGGGCGAGCAGACATGGCCATGGGCAACGTGGTGGGTTCCAACATCTTCAACACTTTTTTTATCTTAGGTGTCAGTGCTACCGTCCGGCCACTGCCCATTGGCCGCATTACGCTGGTGGACTTTGTGGTATGCCTGTTGACCACCGTGCTGATGTTTGCTAGTGGCTTAGTGCTCAAAAAGCAAATCATGTATCGGCCCAAGGGATGGCTATTGCTTATCGTGTATTTCCTATACATGATGTGGATAATCTTGGAAGCCTTGGGCAAAGTATAGCGGCACTTTTCAGCTTTCTAAGCCTTTCCAGCGTACGAAGGCTTCCATGGCCTCGTATTCGGCCAACCCCAGTTGGCGATAGGTCTGAGCCGTTGCGCGGTTGCGGTCTTCAGCGCGCTGCCAGAACTCACGGTCATCGTCGCCGGGGAAGGGTGGGTGATCTTTCTGGCTTTGGTGCATGAAGATGGCTTGGCGCTTGCGGCGCAGTTGAACTGGACTCATGGGCACGGCCATCTCGATTTCGTGCACAGCCCACTCGTGCCATGCACCGCGATAGAGCCACAACCAACAATCTTTCATCCAGGAGCATTCGCGCAAGCGCCGAAAGGCTTCAAAAACAGCATCTAAACAGGTGCGATGCGTGCCATGAGGATCGGCCAGGTCACCAGCAGCATAGACTTGATGCGGCTGAATGCGCTCTAAAAGAGCGGTAATGCAGTGGATATCAGCTTCGCTCAGCGGCATCTTGCGTGCCGTGCCGGTTTCGTAAAAAGGCATATCTAAGAAATGGATATGGTCGTCGGCTATGCCAATAAACCGAGCGCCAGCACGGGCCTCGCCGCGGCGAATGAGGCCTTTAATCGTGCGTACTTCTGGGATGTCGAGCTGGTCGGCGCCTTTGTTGCGCAAAAAGTGAATGACCTTTTCGTACAGTATGCGACTTGGCTCGGTAAGCACCTGCTGAACTTGACCGAACTCAAGCATAAACTCGGCGTAGCGCAGGGCATCGTAATCGTGCACGGCGATGTTCCCTGACGTTTGGTAAGCCACATGAACGTCGTGTCCTTGGTCCACTAATCGTTGGAACGTACCGCCCATGGAGATGACGTCGTCGTCGGGGTGAGGGCTAAAGATAATGACGCGCTTACGGGCCGGCTGAGCGCGCTCGGGTCGGTTAGTATCATCGGCATTGGGCTTGCCGCCAGGCCACCCCGTAATGGTTCGCTGCAGACGGTTGAAAATCCGAATATTAAGTTCGTAGTAATTGGCCTCTTCGATGAGCAGTTCGCTCAAGCCGTGCTCGTTGTAGTCCTCATCCGTAAGCTTGAGAATAGGCTTACCTGTTTTTTGAGAGAGCCAAACTACAGCCTTGCAGATGAGGTCATCCGTCCAATTGCAAATGCCTACCAACCAGGGAGCCTTCATGCGGGTGAGCTCTTCGGCAGCATTGCGATCTAAAATGACCCGTGTATTCGGATGCTTTTGCAAAAATGAGGCCGGGACAGAATGAGCGATTTCTCCCTCCACAGCCCGCTGGATGATGCTCGCCTTATGTTGTCCGAAAGCCATCAGATAGATTAATCGGGCTTTGAAAATGCTGGCAATACCCATCGTAATAGCCCGATAGGGCACTTCGTCTTCGCTTCGAAAATCCCGAAGCGCATCGTGCCGTGTCAAGTGGTCGAGCCGCACCATTCGAGTGGTAGAGCTCTCCCAAGAGCCTGGCTCGTTGAAGCCAATGTGGCCCGTACGTCCTATACCTAGAATTTGGATGTCTATACCGCCAGCTAAATCGATGAGCTTCTCATACCGCTCGCAATAAGCGGCTACATCTTCAATGGGCAAGGTACCGTCAGGGATATGGATATTTTCGGGTAAAATATCCACATGGTCGAACAGGTATTCGTGCATGAAGCGCCAGTAACTCTGTCGCGCTTCTTTGGGCATAGGATAGTACTCATCTAAGTTGAACGTTATGACGTTGCGAAAGCTCAAACCCTCCTCTTTATGCATACGCACCAGCTCCTCGTATACTTTTATGGGTGTGCTGCCAGTGGCCAAGCCAAGTACGATTTTTTCACCGTCTTGTTGCTTTTGCCGAATAGCCAACGCGATGCTCTGGGCTACATAGTGCGAAGCTTCGCGCGCGTCATCCCAAATGCGCACCGGTATTTTCTCGAATGTTTTGAGTTCGTATTTGAGGTATCCTGAGGTTGCTTTGCCTTTAAAGCCATTCATAACAGTACCTATCGTTTCATTTATTGTGCGCAAAGGTAGGCACAGGTGCTGGGCGCATTTTCAACAAGCGTTTTGTTTCCATTAGATAATTTTGATGTTTAAGTCCAAAGGCACTAGGCTCAGCGTATATAGGGTTTTAGTGTGTACCGCTTTGGACGATTGCGATTTTTTAATCTGATGTATGTTGCTTTCCATCATCATTCCTACCCTGAACGAGACAGAGCACCTGTGTCGTTTACTGCCGTATCTGCGCGCTAATGCTCAAGGGTACGACTTTGAAATTTTGGTCGCCGATGCCATGAGCACGGATGGTACACCCGAGATTGTCCTTGAGCAAGGTGCGCACTTAGTGCCTTGCCAGCTGCGCAATCGCGCTGCTCAGATGAACGCAGGCGCTCGCGCAGCCCGGGGCGATGTGCTCTATTTTGTACATGCCGACACCGTACCTCCGCCTTCCTTTGCCCGCGATATCGAGGCGGAAATCGCTGCTGGCACCGTCATGGGCTGCTACCGCTACCGCTTCGACTCGCCCAGCCGCCTGCTGCGCATCAATGCTTATTTCACGCGCTTCCAATACCTGTGGTGTCAAGGTGGCGATAAGACTTTCTTCATCTTGCGCAGCGCCTTCGAACAAATGGGCGGCTACAACGAGCGCTTTGTCGTCATGGAAGAGTACGACTTCCTGCGCAGAGCAAAGAAACACTACCCGCTGCGCATCCTGCCTAAAGATGCCCTGGTCTCGGCCCGAAAATACGAGCACAACAGCTGGCTGCGCGTACAGCTGGCGAATGCCGGCGCTTTTACACTTTTTCGCCTCGGCACTGAGCCGGCCCGCATCAAGCGCTTCTATTACGCTTGCCTAAAACACCCTAAAGCAGCTGCCGAAGCCTCATCCTCAAACATCTCTTAAAATGCATCTACTCTGCATGTCGCATGAAAAAACTGGTATTCCTTTTTGTTGCCCTGCTAACGATGTTTTTAATTTGGTTCACTTGCACCAACTGCCGAGCCATCCGTCGCGATGTCACCTCGAAACCCGTCTCGCATGAGCGCTGGGATGCCCTGCTTAAAAAGCACGTCAGCCCCGACGGTTTGGTGCGCTATGGCGATTTCGTGCGCGACAGTGCCGAACTCAACGCCTACCTGCGTTTACTGGAAAGTGCCCATCCTAACGATAAGAGCTGGACGCGTGCCGAACAAATGGCCTACTGGATAAACGCTTATAACGCCTACACGGTGCAACTTATCCTAGGCCATTATCCCGTAAGCAGCATCAAGGACATTAAGAGCGGCATCGCCTTCGTCAACTCGGTATGGGACCTCAAATTCATTCGCATTCAGGGCTACACCTACGACCTCAACAACATCGAACACAACATCTTGCGCCCCATCTTTAAGGATGCGCGCATCCACGCCGCCATCAATTGCGCCTCTATGTCATGCCCCCCACTGCGCCGCGAGGCCTATGTCGCCGAGCGCTTGGAAGAACAACTGGACGATGCCATGCGCCGCTTTATTGCCGACACTTTGCGCAACCGCATCAGCCCTAACCGTGTAGAAGTATCTAAAATCTTCCAATGGTTTAGCGGCGATTTCGAGCGCGAAGCCGGCTCTGTGCGCGCCTATCTCAACCGCTATCTCGACACGCCCATCGAACCACAAACGCCTATCTCATACCTAAAATACGACTGGGCACTCAACGAGGCAAAATAAGATCTTGTGGATCAGCAGTTGGCACATACTTTTTGCGCTGACGCCACTGTTGCCATCTTTTTCGAACGTAGAGAGCTGCTGCAGGTGCCAAGAGTACCAAAACGTTACTCCAACGTTGGTTGACACCAACAGCTTGCATCAGCGTGCGCAGCAGCGCCGTTCCCATAGACTGTTGCGCATCTTGCTTCAGAAATTGGCCTATCTGGTTGGGTATCTCCATCTTTTCCTCTACGTAGGCCTCCAGAGTGTGGCGAGTGCGCAGTGCACTGCTCAACAGCTCTTCCTCTACTATACGCATTTTGGCGCGGAGCAAGGACTTCTCAGCTGCCAAGTCGCGCAGGTTGCGAATATTACTTCGATTCATGATGCTCAGAGTCGTCCGTATTTTGGAAAAAAGCTTTCAGTAGGCCGCTCAATAGCGGGTTGGTCAGCAAGGGTTCTTTAAAAAGGGCCAACACCGCCGCCAGCACGAAGTAAAGGCTGCCCACAGCCAGAAAACCTAAGGCACGGGATCCCCACCATTCCCCTAGCAAAAGCGCCAAAGCGATGGTCATTAGGAAAAAGCCAAACGTCAGGAAGGCGCCCAACACTAGGAATACGGCTATGGTGGAGGCTACTCGAGCCAAGCGCTCGGCTAAGTCTAAGCGCAAATAGTCCAGTTGCAAGCGGAGGTATTCGCGCAAGTAGGTGGCCGTCTCGCTGGCAGATTGAAGCAATTCTTCTGTATCTTTCTTCATTTCAGACATAGCCTGCAAAAGGTGGTGGCAGCAAAAGGAAGGACTAGAGGCGCTGCAAAGCGGCCCATCGCTCGGCCAAGCGTCTACGAGCACGCTCAGCACCGGCAGTAAAAGCCGTAAGCGCGTCCTTTTCACTAGGCAGATCCTCTTCAAGGGTTGCGGGCGCATTAGCCATTTTCACAGAGATATCTGACGCTTCAATTCGAACGTCCGACTCTTTGATGCTCAACAGCTGGAGCAAGCGCTCGAATGCCCATTCGCCTATTGCCCTTGCGCGTAGCGACAGATGCGCGGCCAGCCGGCGACGCAAAGCAGGGCTTTTAGCGGAGTTCACATA
>CALHAM010000017.1 GCA_937934275.1 uncultured Saprospiraceae bacterium
AAAGGTCGGCATCTTAAGTGTGGGAGCTACCACTAACACCAACACCAACGTGGACATCGCGGGTGACATGCCCAGCACCTGCCCAAGCGACTATCTGATCATCGTCAACAACATAGACCAAACGACAGGCCGGAAGATCAACGAAACCGGCTATGGCAAAGCCTCCGTAGACTGAGGAGCACCCGGCGACGGCACCTACACGGCGCGCAGCGACGGCAATACCCCCACCTACGGCATCTTCAACGGCACTTCAGCGGCTACACCACACGTGACTGGCGCCATTGCTCTGCTATACAGCCTGCCGTGCGACAACTTCATCGGCGACGCCTTGACGAACCCCACTGCCTGTGCCCTCCGCGTACGCGATGTCCTGTTAGAAAGCGTAGCCCCCGAACCCACCCTAGCTTATGGTACGACTACTGGCGGCCGCCTTAACGTAGCTAACGCGGTGCGCCGCGTCCAAGACCTTTGCGATGGAACTCCCTTAGGTCCGCTAGAAATTCTATGGCTGCGCCCTAACCCCGTAGGCGACGAAATCCAGGTGCGCTTACAAGCTCCCTCCTACTCCACCTACCAAGTGCGCCTCTTCAATATGCTTGGGCAGCAACTCCTCGAAGAAACCTATACCCCCGAACCTTTTGGCAACAGCACTTGGAAACGCAACCTGGCTGACCTGCCCCGCGGCATCTACAGCCTCTCTTTCGGACGCAACGATGCGTGGCGATCCGTAAAATTTGTAAAAAAATAAAAAAAACCGCTTGCAAGAAAAGCCGAGGCTGTTTTACCTTTGCAGCCCGAAACATGTGTTGGCTCCGTAGCTTAATGGATAGAGCATCTGACTACGGATCAGAAGGTTAGAGGTTCGAGTCCTCTCGGAGTCACCCAAATGCCTCAAGTACCTGCCCGTTCGCTCATACGACGGGCACTTTTTTTGAAGAAATTCTACGCAACATCATAGTCATGGCAAGAGTCTGCGATTTGACGGGCAAAAAGACGATCTCAGGGCATAACGTGTCGCACTCCAACCGAAAAACAAAGCGGCGCTTCTACCCTAATCTTCAAAAGAAGAAGTTTTTCCTGCCCGAAACCGGCGAGTGGGTTACCCTCAAAGTCAGCTGTGCAGCCCTGCGCACCATCAACAAAAAGGGCCTCTACACCTATCTGAAAGAGCTGGAGAAAAAAGGCGAAATTCTCTTTTTTGAAGAGCCTGTAGCCGAAGGCTGTTAAATACCAAATCAAATCGCTTTAACACTGCATCGCAATGGCAAAAAAGAGCAAAGGCAACCGCATTCAGGTTATTCTGGAATGCACCGAGCATAAGAACAGCGGCATGCCCGGCACTTCGCGCTACGTTACGCAAAAAAATCGCAAGAATACGCCGGAGCGCCTCGAACTTAAGAAATACAACCCCATTCTGCGCCGCTATACCTTACACCGCGAAATCAAGTAAGGTTCCTCTCTTCGTATTTTTTAACTTTAAAAGACATCCTTAAGCGCCATGGCTAAGAAAGTGTCCAAAAACGCCCGCGTAGCTGAGCGCTCCGCCAATGCCGGTAGCGGGAAAGATCACGTCAAAGTGGTCAAAGCCATCAAAGACCCCACCACCGGCCGATACACGTACAAAGAGATGATTGTGCACAAGGACAAAGTGAAAGACTTCTTCGCCGACGTCAAATAAAGAAACAAAGGCGACATTTTTCCGAAAGGCTCATTGCTTTCTTCATATGTAAAGCAATGAGCCTTTTGTCTTACAACACTCTCGGAAGCACAAAGCCAGCGAGGGTTAATGGCCTTGCTTAAGCGGCCATTCAAGCTCAAAAAGCGTTGCACCCTGCATCATCCCTAAGCCTCAATCCATCCGAAATTCAGGGAGAAATCGGTCGGATTTTTTGGGAGATGATGTAGAGTTTTTGTGTCTTTGCACATCGCTGTGCGAATTTGCTCATTGCATTACAAAAAAACACACTATTGCGACATGAATGGCTTTGCTTTAACTCGCGTTGGCCTGTTAGCTGCAATTTTGCTCAACTCTGCCTTCTTCCTATCAGCCCAAACTCCCACTAAGCCCGACACTTTACCTCCTGTGCCAAGTGCTTCCAAAGACACCATACCAGCCAAAGAGGAAAAAACGGAGAAAAAGGACAAAGAGGAGAAAAAAGGCCCTAAGCCCTACCGCGAAGTTATCACTGAAAAAGCCGTCAGCATGGTCGGCTTGATAACGGTACACCGAATAGAAGACAAATACTTTTGGGAAATTCCAGACTCTCTGTTTGGCGTGGAGATTATGGCCATTACGCGCGTAGCCCAGACGCCCACAGGTGCCGGCTACGGCGGTGAGCAAGTCAACCGCCAGGTGATCCGCTTTGAGCGCGGACCATCGGACAAGGTTTTCGTGCGGGCCATAGCTTATCGCAACGTCAGCCCCGATACTACGGCGCCCATTTACAAAGCCGTACGCAGCTCTAATTTGGATCCTATTGCCGCGGCCTTCGACATTAAGGCCGTTCGGGCCGATACTTCGGTCGTCATTGAGGTTACCGACTTCTTCAAGGAAGACAACCAGGTCTTCAGCATTCCGCCCATCACCAAGCAACGCTACAAAATGGGCGACTTGCAAAAGGACCGCAGCTACATTCACAGCATGCGCACCTATCCGATCAACCTCGAAGTGCGCACAGTAAAGACCTACAAAGTCAACCCACCCTCTTTACGCGAAGAAACACCTGGTACCGTGAACCTAATCGCCGGCCTAAATGCCGGCGTGGTTACGTTCGAGATCAATAATTCGCTGATCGTCCTGCCGCGCCGCCCCATGCGCAAGCGCTATTTCGATCCGCGTGTGGGTTACTTTGCTACGGGTTATCAGGTGTACACCGACGACCAACAGCGCGTTGAAGACGAAACCATCATCGTCCGCTGGCGCCTCGAACCGAAAAACGAAGCCGACGCCCGACGCCAACAACGCGGCGAAGCAATAGAGCCGGCCAAGCCTATCGTCTTCTACATTGACCCAGCCACCCCCCCTAAATGGCGCCCATACCTGAAAAAAGGCGTCGAGGACTGGCAGCCTGCCTTCGAACAAGCCGGTTGGAAAAACGCCATCATCGCCCGAGACTGGCCCGAAAACGACACTACCATGAGCCTCGAGGACGCCCGATTCTCTGTTATTCGATACTTTGCCTCCGACATCCAAAATGCCTACGGCCCTAATGTGCACGATCCGCGCACTGGCGAAATTATCGAAAGCCACATAGGCTGGTACCACAACGTCATGCGCTTGCTCAAAAACTGGTACACTACCCAAACTGCCGCCGTAGACCCGCGCGCCCGCGCCAACGAACTCGATGAAAAACTCATGGGCGAGCTCATACGCTTCGTTTCAGCACACGAGGTCGGCCATACGCTCGGCCTGCGGCACAACTTCGGAGCCAGCCACGCCACACCCGTGGAAAAGCTCCGCGATAAAAAATTCCTCGAAACCTACGGCCATACCTCCTCTATCATGGACTACGCCCGCTTTAACTACGTAGCTCAACCCGAAGATGGCGTCACCGACCTTATGCCCCGCGTGGGCGACTACGACCGCTGGGCCATCGAGTGGGGATACAAACCCATCTACGGCACTAAAGACGCTGAAGAAGACCGAAAAGTGCTCAACCGATGGTATCTGGAAAAAGCCGCTAACAATCCGAGGCTCCACTTTCTGACCGAAACCAACCCCTACGACCCGCGCGCACAAGCCGAAGACCTCGGCGATAACTCCATGCTCGCCTCCGAATACGGCATTAAAAACCTACAGCGCATCCTGCCCAACGCCGCCCTGTGGACGAAAGAAGAGGCTCAAACCTACGAGCGCGCCCAAGAGCTTTACGACAACGTCGTAGGCCAGTTCAGCCGCTATATTGGACACGTCACTAAATGGGTAGGCGGCGTATACGAAACGCCCAAAACCTACGACCAACCCGGCGTCGTCTACGAAGTCGCCCCAACAGAACGCCAGCGCGAAGCCGTCGCTTTCCTACATAAACACCTCTTCCAAACCCCTGAATGGCTCTTTGAACCCAAAATCCTGCGCCTACTGCGCCCCGAGAGTGGCGTTTCTACTCTCTTGCGCCTGCAGGAAAACACCCTGAACAGCCTCTTCAGCTCAGCGCGCCT
>CALHAM010000018.1 GCA_937934275.1 uncultured Saprospiraceae bacterium
GGCTACGCTCAACGACCTATTCGCGACGAAGGGTATGGCCGGTATGCTGCCCACCGTGTGGTTGGTCATCTGCGCCATGACGTTTGGAGGAATTATGGAGGCCATTGGCGCACTGGCCTGTATCAGCACTGCCCTATTGCGCTTGGCACATTCTATTTTTGGGCTGTTTGCCAGCACCGTAGCCAGCTGCCTAGCCCTTAACATTACGGCATCAGACCAGTACCTGGCCATTGTAATTCCCGGTAAAATGTTTTCCAAAGCCTACGCCAAACGCGGCTTATCGCCTGTTAACCTAAGCCGAACGCTCGAAGACTCTGGCACGGTAACCTCTGTACTCGTGCCTTGGAACACTTGCGGCGCTTACCAGTCGCGCGTATTGGGCGTAGACACTTGGCATTATTTGCCCTACGCGGTGTTCAACTACCTCAGCCCCTTCATGACTTTGTTGTTTGCTGCCCTGCAAATCAAAATCCAACAGCTGACGGCGGAGGACAACAAGGTGGAAAAGGAAAAGGCATAGACATAAGGTTATTGGACGATGCAAACCCTTCTCCTCTTGCGCTTGTGCTGAGTGTCTTTAGATTAAAAAATAATGGGCCTTAAAAAACTGTCGCCACTTGGCACCGGATACTCTCAAAAGCCGCACCTCAGGCCACCCTCTGCTTAGAAAACCCAAAACCCCGACAGCGCTTGAAGGGCACTTGTCGGGGCCTATCCTTTTGCATCGCTTTCTCAGTAGCGATAATATTCTGGCTTGTACGGCCCTTCTACCGAAACACCGATATACTCGGCCTGTTCGGGGGAAAGCACATCTAAGTCAACCCCCAGCTGGGCCAAATGCAAACGGGCCACTTTTTCATCCAAGTGCTTCGGCAGCACGTAGACTTTATTTTCGTATCGTTGGTGGTTTTGCCACAGTTCGATTTGAGCCAACACCTGGTTAGTAAAAGAGGTAGACATCACGAATGAGGGGTGGCCCATGGCGCAGCCTAAGTTGACCAGCCGGCCTTCAGCCAACACGATGATGTCTTTGCCGTCGAGGGTGTACAGATCCACCTGCGGCTTAATGGTTACGCGGGTGTGGCCGTAGTTTTTGTTGAGCCAGGCAATGTCGATTTCATTGTCGAAGTGGCCAATGTTGCACACGATGGTCTTGTCGTTCATCAAGCGAAAGTGCTCCTCGCGTACGATGTCGCGGTTGCCGGTAGCGGTTACAACGATGTTGGCTCGAGGAATGGCATCTATCATGCGGCGAACCTCATAGCCATCCATGGCTGCCTGAAGAGCGCAGATGGGATCGATTTCCGTAACGATGACGCGCGCCCCGGCGCCGCGCAGCGAGGCTGCAGAGCCTTTACCCACATCGCCATAGCCGGCCACAACAGCCACTTTGCCAGCAATCATAATATCGGTAGCGCGGCGAATGGCGTCCACGAGGCTTTCCTTGCAACCGTATTTGTTATCGAATTTAGACTTCGTCACAGAGTCGTTGACGTTGATGGCCGGCATGGGCAGCGTCCCTTTGGCCATTCGCTCGTAAAGGCGATGGACACCGGTGGTGGTCTCTTCAGAAATGCCGTAGATACCCGAAACCAATTCGGGATGATGGTCGAGCACTAGATTGGTCAGGTCGCCTCCGTCGTCGAGGATCATGTTGAGCGGTTTGCCGTCGGTGAAGGCATGCAGCGTTTGCTCGATACACCACTCATACTCTTCCAAGTTCATGCCCTTCCAGGCATAGACGGGGATGCCCGCAGCAGCAATAGCGGCAGCAGCGTGATCTTGAGTGGAAAAAATGTTGCACGACGACCAAGCGACCTCGGCCCCCAGTTCAACAAGCGTTTCAATGAGCACAGCGGTCTGAATGGTCATGTGCAGGCAGCCAGCAATGCGAGCACCCTTGAGCGGCTTTTTCGAGCCATATTCGGCGCGAAGGGCCATCAGCCCAGGCATTTCGGCCTCGGCTAAGCGAATCTCTTTGCGACCCCATTCGGCCAGCGAGATGTCTTTTACTTTGTACGGCGGACGGTTAGACATGGTGGTGAGATGTTAAAAACCGCTCTTGTTTTCAAAAACAGCATGGAGCGGAAGTGATGGGCATTGAACAGTTTATTCTTCGGTAAGTTGGCTGTTTTTGGATGGGCAAAGGTAAATCTTTTAGGGCGGCTAACGCTTTTACTGATAAAAAGGAGTTGAGAAAGATCGATGTATGGCGCGCAAAAGACAAACCCCAACCACCAAAAAAGAGGCTGGGGTTTGCTACAAAAGCAGCGGACCGATAGGGTCAACGGCGACCGCCCCCACTGCCGCCGCGATGGTGGTGATTGCCACCGCCGCGACTCCCGCCGCGAGGAGGACCGCTGCGCTCGGGCACACCTTCTGGACGCGGCTGCAAGGCTTTGACCGACAAGCGCAACTTGCCCGTCTTAGGATCGTTTTCTAAGAGCTTAACAGTTACTGGGTCGCCCACCTTATATAAATCCGCCACATTGGGCACGCGCTGGTAGCTCATTTCCGATACGTGCAAAAGTCCGCTTTTACCTCTAAACTTGACAAAAGCACCGTATTCTTCTACACGTTCGACCACGCCCTCGTATACCTGACCGACCTCGGGGACGAAGACGATATCCATGATTTTGTCGTAGGCCATGTCCAAAGCTTCCTTATCCGGACCAAAGATGGACACAATGCCGCCGATTTCGTCTTCATCAATGCTGATGGTCGTACGACTTTGGCGCTGGAGCTCCTGAATGACTTTACCGCCCGGACCAATGACGGCTCCAATGTAGTCGCGGTCAATGCGGAATTCTATCATGCGCGGAGCGTGCGGTTTGAGGTCGGGGCGCGGCTCAGAGATGACCTTGGCCATTTCGTTGAGGATGTGCAGACGGCCTTCACGCGCTTGGGCAAGGGCTTTTTCGAGCAGCTCGTAGGGCATGCCGTCAATTTTGATGTCCATCTGCGTGCCGGTGATGCCCTTGGCCGTACCCGTTACCTTAAAATCCATGTCCCCTAAAGCATCTTCATCGCCCAGAATATCGGAAAGGATGCAATAACGCCCCTGTTTATCGGCAATGCATCCCATAGCAATTCCGGCTACAGCTGTCCGAATGGGCACACCGCCGTCCATAAGGGCCAGCGAGCTTGCGCAGACGGTCGCCATCGAAGAGGAGCCGTTAGACTCTAAAATATCGGACACTAAGCGCACCGTGTAGGGATAATTGGGCGGCATTACCTTGCGAATGGAACGACCTGCCAGATTGGCATGGCCTATTTCTCGGCGGCCTGGGCCGCGCAGCGGCTTCACCTCGCCCGTGCAGTAGGGCGGAAAATTGTAGTGGAGAATGAAATTGTCGTCGTGTGGGTCAAGGGCGTTGTCTACCAATGCCTGGTCTTCCTTGGTTCCCAACGTCAGCGAGGTGAGCGACTGTGTTTCGCCGCGGGTGAAAATGGCCGAGCCGTGGGCACTGGGCAGAAAGTCCACCTCACACCAGATGGGTCGAATTTCGTCGCTCTTGCGCCCGTCGAGCCGCAAGCCCTCAGAGAGGATTACATCGCGAATGACCTCCTTCTTGAGCTTTTCGTAGTACTTATTGATGAGGGCACTCCATTCGGCAACGAAGGTTTCGCCAAACTCGGCCAGCAAGTTTTGAGTCAGGTTTTCGTAGATTTC
>CALHAM010000019.1 GCA_937934275.1 uncultured Saprospiraceae bacterium
TGCTGAGCGGCTTCCTCTTGCGATGCCGCGCTCTTCACCCGTGCATAACGCCCCTTAAGCCGAAGGAAGGGTTTCTCCCAGTATTGGTACGATAGGTGTGCCACAAGCAGCGTACCCCCCGCACACAGGGCATATACCAGCACGTAATGGAACGTATTCTCGGGCGACAGCCGGCCGTAAAAAAGCCAACCCAGCGAAAAAATGACCAACGGGTGAATGACGTAGATGCCGTATGAGATCTTGCCCAAATAGTCCATTACCCGCGTATTGAGGTTGAGCAAACCCGCTCCTTGGGCTTGCCCGATGATGAGGGCCGTGCTGATACAAGCCATCACTTCGTGGTTGATAATGTTGGCCAAGTGAAAGCGGTTTATGGCCGCCAGTGCTATGGCCAACCAGCCCAGGGCTTGCACGCTCCAATGCGTTGCAAAACGAATGAACCCTTGCTGTTGGTGAAAATACAAGTAGGCTCCCATAGCGCCAATCATCATACAGCTGAAGCGGTTGACATCTACCGCTGTATGAAAAACGGAGCCTGTAAACACGTAAAAACCCACCACCTTAAGCACCATAAATGCCGTTAGGAGCGCAGCAGTGGCTATAAAAAGACGTCGGTGGAACGCCTTAACAAATACCGGCCAAAACAGGTAAAACTGTTCCTCTACGCCCAATGACCAGTAATGGCCCAGCAAATCGCTGCGCAACTGAAACGATTTGGGCACGTTGGGCGCGAAGAAAAAGTAAAACAAATCGCTGATAGACTCGTGCGGCACATTCCCTATCCGACTGACTACTAGTGCCACGAGCAAGTAAGCGTAATACAACGGCCAAATGCGCAGGATGCGGCGGATGTAGAAATTTTTGATGCTAATGGGCTGGATGGCCTGTTCGGCCAGCAGCAGATACGTGATGAGGAAGCCACTTAGGGCAAAAAAAATAGTTACGCCAAAAGTCGCCAAGTCAATGCCTTTGGGGTTGCCGTTGGGCATTCGCCCGATCAGATACGGGCTTAGCCCAAAGCGGTCCATGTAAACCGTTACGTGTAGGGCTACCACTGCCATGGCAGCAATAGCGCGGATGCCGTTGAGGCCGGGGAAGAAAATCGGTGAATTGGATTTAGGTACGTTTGTCATGAGTTCGTAGACACCATCTTGACAAATTTCTTGCCGGATTATTCTTCAGCAGCAAAAGCGATACCCGATATCGAACCACTCCCAATGGCGCGAGGGCCTGTCAATCAGGGGAGGGAACTCCAATGAAGTGCGCCCTAAACGCAGGAGTTGCTTTGCCGTCCGTGAAGCAGCGCTACGACTCCAACCGCAACACCCCTCGCGGGCAGACGGCTGAGCAAATACCGCACCCCACACACGAGGCACGCACAATGTCTTCACCGCGCTGAGCATAGGCGCGTACGTCGATGCCCATCTCGCAATAGGCCGAACAATTGCCGCACGAAATGCACTGTCCGCCGTTAGTAGTAATGCGAAAACGCGATTGCTTACGCTGCCAGATGCCTAACCACGCCGCCATTGGGCAGCCAAAGCGGCACCACACTCGGCTGCCCAATAGCGGATAAAAACCCACGCCAACCACTCCAGAAAAAATCGCACCGATAAGAAAGGCATAGATCCGGTAGAACGGCAGCGAAAACTGCGGTAGCACACTGCGCCCTGCGACGACGTTGACCCACAGAAGGGCCGTCATCGCGACAACAAAGAGCAGTACGCTGTGAATCATCCAGCGCTCAATGCGCCAGGCGCGCAGACTTTTGTCCGAAAGGTGACGAAACGGATCACCGGCCGTCTCGGCCAAGCCGCCGCAGCCACATACCCAAGAGCAGTACCAGCGCTTGCCGAAAAAGTAGGTGAGCACGGGCGTGCCAATGAAAAACATGAATAGCCCGAAAAAGAAGTAGAACAGGCCCAAGTCCGACTGGGCATAGCTTTGATAGGCCATCGGCGTTCCCTGGTAGTACGAGAGCGGCCAGAAGTAGGAGAAGTAAATTTCGGGCTGCTGCAGTCGCACCAACGCGCTGGGCAGTAGCCAGGCAAACCACAGCTGGAAAAAGACTACTGATGCCGTTCGAATGCGCTGGTAGGCATTGTGTCGATATTTGAAAAAGAATTTAACGCCCATCAGCAGCACAGCCAACGTGTAAAGCGTACCGTAGACGAACCACTGATCTGCTGCGCGGGCGCGCAGCGCCTGACTGAGCGGCGTGAACAACTCGATCAGGCCCTTCAAATACTGCGGAAACCAATATAGGCACACGTAAAAACCCGTAATGAGCACGCCAAGCGCCCACCCCCACACACCTCGGGCCGTAAGGCTGCGAAACCACGCGCCGTTGTTGCGAATGCCGGGCGGGTGTTTGAGGTATTCTTCGCGCACGAAAAGCCAAATGCCTACCGACATTAGACCAACAGCAGTCATGAGGATGGGCACCGGCGCTACAGCCCGACCTGCGGCCCATGCAATAAGCAACAGTAGAGCACCCAAGGCTCCGAGAGTTAGGGCAACTTTCTGGCGCCGAGGCGTCAGCAGAGGAGCCGGCTGAGCAATTGAAAGCGAAGGTTCGGGCGTGTTAGAGGACTTCATCGTTTGTGGTTTTGTCTTTTTTGGCTGTGGTTCTAGAGATCTTGCTCTTCGGCGGCATCTCGCGCATCAAAGGGATGCCGAGAGTTCTTTTCCTATTTGAAGAATCGCGAAAGCAGCCCGCGTCGCTGTTTGATCTGTAACGCCCGCCCACTTTGGCGAAGGTACAGAGCGATGAGCTCCGGTTCGTATTGCGGGTAGAATTCCGGGTCGAAATTAGCTGCTTCGAGGTTTTCAAGTACCGTCTCAACGGGGGTCTTTTGGCGCAGCCACTGCTCACACACCTTATGGCGGTATCGGATGCCCATGAGGTTGAAGCCCAGCACAGCACCCGTTTGGCGCTCGTAGTTGATGCGGATGCTCTTGCGCCCGTCGGCGTGCTCCCAGTAGAGCGTCTCTACATCGGGCGGCCGTTGGGGAGGCACCTCCCCGTACACTTGATACTCGATGTCGAAGAACTTAGCAGAATTGAACCAGATGCCGGGGGCGTACGTCGTCCGTTCGCCGCACAGGGTGCGCGCTACGGTTTCGCCCATGGCGCGGGCGCTGTACCAAACGGCTTCGATGGGCCGCCGGCCAGGGTGCGGCTGGCGCACCTCGGCGCAGTCGCCAATGGCATATACGTCGGGCAGGTTGGTTTGTAGATATTCGTTGACAAGAATGCCGCGGTTGATTTCCAAAGGAGTATTTCGCAGAAAATCCACGTTCGGGCTAACGCCAACCGTCAGGCCCACAAAGCCGCACGGAATAACCTCGCCATGCGAAGTGACGACGGCGCGGCACTTGCCGTGAGCATCGGGCAGAATTTCGCGCAACTCCGTGCTCAGTCGCAAATCAATGCCGTGCTCGCGTAGATGTCGGTTGACCATGTCCGACTCCTCGGCGGGCAACACGTTGTTCCAAAAGCTGGTCTCGCGCACTAAGAAAGTAACTGGAATGCCGCGTGAGTGAAACATTTCGGCCATTTCAATGCCGATAAGGCCACCGCCCACCACAACGGCGCGCTGCAAGCCGGCACTATGGCGCTCCATGGCTTCCAGATCCTGCCAATGATAGAGCCCCTGCACACCATCGAGATCTTGTCCTGGCCAGCCAAACTTGTTGGGCTTAGAACCCGTGGCGAGAATCAGGCGGTCGTACGGCAGCAACTGTCCGTCGGACGTCTGTAAGGTCTTGCGCTCGAAATCAATTTGTACTACTCGGGCGCGAAGCAGGTCAATGCGGTTTTTGGCCCAAAACCAGTCTTCGTACGGTTTTAAATCCTGTGGGCGCAGATGCCCCATGTAGACGTACATGAGCGCCGTCCGGCTGAAAAAATAGTCCGTTTCATCGGAAATAACCAGGATAGAGTGGTCGCTCTGCTTGCGGATGTGTCGCGCTGCCGTAATACCAGCGACGCCGTTGCCTACGATGAGGATGCGCATAGGAAAGAAAGCGAGAAAACGTGTTTCGCCCTTTGCCAAATTTAGAGAAGCCGACGAGGAGCGATCTGAAACCGCAGGAAGGTACGGGTCTTTTGCAGATTTCGGTTTGGTCGGCCGCTTTTTTAAAGGTAGAAAGGGAGCTGTCACCCAACCTTTTTGCGCTAACTTTCGACTTTTACGAAAGCACTGAAGAAGGGCATGGCTTATCATCCTACGAGCACTGACGAAAAGCTGAGGCAGGGCTGCTTGGAGCGGCATCCACTCGCTCAAAAGTACCTGTACCAGCGTTATTTCGGGCGACTACTGGGTATTGCTATGCGCTACACCTCTGACCGAGACGAGGCTATTAGTGTCTTAAACCAAGCGTTCTTAAAAATTTTCAATCATTTAAACCAGTACAGCGGTGCGGGTTCCTTCGAAGGGTGGATGGCCAAAATTGTGCTGCATACGGCTATTGACCATGTGCGCAGTCAGGTCATGTATCGGCGCATCGTAGATTTTGAGGCCAAAGCCGATGGGTGCGTGTGGAACGAAGGTTTAGATCAGCTGCAGGTTGACGATATTTTCCGGCTTATCCAGCAGTTGCCTCCTGCCACGCGAACGGTGTT
>CALHAM010000020.1 GCA_937934275.1 uncultured Saprospiraceae bacterium
ATTGGCCCTTCGCCCGAAAGCATCGAAATGATGGGCAGTAAATTGGCCGCAAAAGAGGCTGCCAAACGCTTTAATGTACCCATGGTGCCCGGCATCGAGGAAGCCATCACCGATATAGAGACGGCCAAAGCTATTGGTCGGCGTGTGGGCTATCCCATCCTCATCAAGGCCAGTGCAGGCGGCGGAGGCAAAGGCATGCGCGTGGTAGAGTGCGAAGAGGACTTACAGGCACAAATGGAGCGCGCTGTGTCGGAAGCCGTGTCGGCTTTTGGCGATGGCTCCGTGTTTATCGAAAAATACGTCGCTTCGCCGCGTCACGTCGAGGTGCAAATTATGGCCGACCAGCACGGCAATGTGGTGTATTTGTTCGAGCGCGAGTGCTCGGTGCAGCGCCGCCACCAGAAGGTCGTTGAGGAAGCACCTTGCGTCATTGTTACCCCCGAAATTCGGCGCGCTATGGGGGAAGCTGCTGTGCGCGTAGCTCAAGCCTGCAATTATACCGGCGCTGGTACAGTGGAGTTCCTCATGGATGCCGATCGGAATTTCTATTTTTTAGAGATGAACACGCGCCTTCAGGTGGAGCACCCCGTTACGGAGTTGATCACTGGACTGGATTTGGTGGAATGCCAAATCCGCGTTGCTCAGGGCGAACCCTTGCCCTTTCGGCAAGAAGACCTGAGTATCCACGGCCACGCCATCGAACTACGCGTGTGCGCAGAGGACCCACTCAATAACTTCTTACCTTCGACTGGAACGATTACACGCTATCGGGTGCCGCAGGGGCCACACATTCGCGTGGACGATGGCTACCAAGAAGGCATGGAAGTGCCTATTTTTTACGACCCCTTGCTGGCCAAACTCATCGTTTGGGGCCACACGCGCGCCGAGGCTATCCAACGCATGAAAGAAGCCATCAACCACTACGAGATCGAAGGCGTAGCTACCACTTTACCTTTCGGACGCTTCGTCATGGATCATCCGGCCTTTGTCGAAGGCAATTTTGATACTGGCTTTATCGCCAAATACTACACGCTCGAAGCCTTGCGCGAGAAACACGCCGCCGCCGCCTTCGTCGCTGCTCATTTGGCGCTGCGCTTACACCTTGAACATAAACGTCAACTCAAGGCCTTGCCCAACCGCCAAAGCCTCTGGAGCACCAAGTACTAAGCCCCCCATAAGAGAGCGTTCGAACAAAGTAGGAGCGCTATAGGGCGGCCGGCCGCATGAGCCAAAAATTATTGGGACCTTCACCCTGCACGAGGATGACCTCTTGCGCATTGAGCATTTCTAGCAGCGCTAAAAAGGTAACAATGGCGTGGATGCGATTTTCCAAGGACAAGAACACCTCTTCGAAGGCGACCTGATCCTTCGAGCGTAAGCAGCGGTACAGGTAATCGCGTTGGCCTTGTATGGTGTAATGGTAATTGTAGACCGTATGGATGCGTTTGCGCTTTTGGTTTTCCTCAAAGCGCTCCATTAGGCGTGTAAATACGCGCAAGAGCCGATAGGCCGACACGCTTTCCCATTCGGCATCGGCCAGTGCTTTTTGAGCCAGCTGGCTGAGCTCAGTGCTGGCAAAGCCGCGCGGTGTCATGAAGGCGCGCAATTCTTCCAGACGGCGCAGCTCGTCGAGCACGCTCTTGTAGCGCTTATACTCGAGAAGGCGCTCCACCAGCTCCTGACGAGGATCTACCTCTTGGCCTTCTTCATCGTAGGCCCTGCGCGGCAGTAACATTTTAGCTTTGATGCGCATGAGAGTGGCTGCTACCACGATGAACTCCGAAGCCACATCCAAGTTTTGCGTTTGCATTTGGTGCAGGTAATCTAGAAAGTCCTGCGTAATGCGGGCGATGGGGATGTTGTAGATATCGAGCTCATCCCGTTCGATGAAAAACAGGAGAAGGTCGAATGGCCCTTCAAAAACTGGAAGTTTTACAGTAAAAGTGTCCAAAAACGCCTCTTTGCTCGCTAAATTCGCTTAGCTAAACGCGGGCAAAAGTACAAACCGCTGGTGAGGTCTTACTTTTGAGTGCTTTTTTACCTTACGCTTAAGCCTATACTGTTTTGGCTCTCTATCTAATTCCTACGCCCATTTCAGAAGAGGCTTTCGATACCTTACCGCCTGTTACTGTGGCCGTAGCGCGGCGCTTAGAGGTTTTTATCGTTGAGCGAGCGAAGACGGCACGCCATTTTATTAAGCGCCTGGGGCCACAGTGCCCACTCAGCGAGCTGACGTTTGTGGAGCTCGAACGCGACGGCAGCCTAACATCGGAGGTCACTGAGGTCTTCCAGGCAGCGGTACAGCAGGGGTGCGATGTAGGTTTGCTCTCCGAGGCAGGTTGCCCGGGCGTAGCTGACCCGGGAGCAGCAGTGGTGGCGCTGGCCCATCGGATGAGCGTGCCGGTGGTCCCTCTCCCAGGGCCGTCGTCCATCCTACTGGCTTTAATGGCTTCTGGCCTCAACGGCCAGTGCTTTGCTTTTCACGGTTACCTTTCGCCCAAACGCCCAGAATTGGTGCGACAGCTGCGCCAATTAGAGCAACAAGCACGACAGCACTATCAAACACAAATTTTCATGGAAACTCCCTATCGAGCACCTTGGCTTTTTGAAGTGGCCCTAACGGCCCTCCACGCGGATACGCTCCTGAGTGTAGCGCAAGACTTGACCAGCCCGCAGGCCTTCGCCCGCACTCTTGCTATTCGCGCTTGGAGCGAGCAAAAGCCTGCCCTAGCCCCAAAGCCAGCAGTATTTCTGATTGGAAGGGATAACCCAAAAAGGTGAAGGGCACCCTTAGCAGCCCTCCTATTGCTGGCCCTCCTAACTCCAAAAACGCCTTCACTCGCGAAAAACAGTAGGCTTGCTGCTGGCCTCAACAGCCGCGGGTAACCCAATAGGCTAATTACCGCCTCATTTTTAGGTAAAACACGGCCTCGCTACAAATCTCGAGAAAAGCCTCCCAATCCTCTCGGTCTCTTAGCAACCGCGCGCCAGCTCGGTAAAAACCGCAGGGCTAAAATGGCAAAAGGCCCCTCACTTCTGAGAGGCCTTTACACATCGGGCTTACAACAATTTTACTTGTTTGGGTTACGTCTCTGACGGTCAGGCTAATTTGCTTACATCTCGGAAGAGAATAGAGTGGCGATCGAAGTGTATAAGATTGGATTTGCGCAACTCGTTGAGCACTGCTGTCACGGTTTGACGGCTAGTACCCGTAATATTAGCGATCTCTTGTTGAGGAAAAAAGTCGCGTACCAGCGTTTCATAACCGACTCGCATGCCTTCTTTTCCGGCCACTTCGACGAGAAACTGAATAACGCGCTCGCGAGCATCTTTGAGCAGGAGCTGAGCCAGGCGATCTTCGACGCGCCTTAGGCGGTTGCCTAAATGCTGTAGGCAAGAAACCATCAACTTCGGATTTTGGTGCATCAAGTGCATGAAGTCGGAGCACTTCACCATGAGGTATTCGGCCCTGTTGCTAAGCACCTGGGCGAACTCCGTATGAATGCGCTCGCCAATGAGAGCGGACTCGCCCAACACGGCCCCCACGCGAAGCAGGTCTTTAATGACTTCACGAGTGTTGTCGTCATGGGCGTATCCACCGAGTTTGATGCGTCCAGAGTATAGAAAATAAAGATATTCAGCTGGCTCGCCAGGTCGATAGATAAATTGAAATTTTCGCCGGAAGACAAAGCGGGATGAGGCCGCCAAACGCTTTGTTTCTTCCTTCGAAAGAGCCTCCAACAGCGGAAATCGCTCTAAAAAAGCTATTTTAGCATTGTCCTCCATGGCGGTTTGTCTTTTTCGATTGAAACACTTCTGACCTTACAAAAGTAGAGCTGCCTTAGAGTACCGCTCAAGCACAAAGAAGTCGACTTGTCGCTCTTTTTAGCGCTTTCATCTTTGGACAAATTGCCTGTCTATCAGTTGTTTGAAACGCACTTTTATTAAAAAAATGAGCCAGCGATGCCAAAACGCATCGCTGGCTGTGAGGGTTCGTCTTTTGTTTTAACGCGTTCTAGTTAAGTCGCCTTGGCCAGTGCAGATGTGGTGGCAAGATTAGCGAGGCTAAAGAGCTTTCACGTGCCTATTAAAAAGGCTCAGTATTCGTCTTCGTTGAAGAAGAAGTCGTCGTGGCGCAGATAGTCTGGCCAGATGTCTTCGATGCTTTCGTACAGCTCGCCGTCGTCCTCGAGCTCATTGAGGTTTTCGATGACCTCAGGTGGCGCTCCAGAGCGAATAGCGTAGTCTATAAGCTCTTCCTTCGTAGCAGGCCAGGGCGCTTCTTCGAGGTGAGAGGCCAATTCAAGCGTCCAGTACATAGTTGATTTTGGTTAAATTTTGAATAGGTTGTCTGGATAATTCCTTGGCGTGTTAAAGAATAAGCATCGCGTCGCCGTAGCTGTAGAAGCGGTATTTTTCTTTTATTGCTTCTTGGTAGGCATCCATGATAAGTTCTGTGCCGCCAAACGCGCATACCATAATAAGCACACTCGATTTAGGCAGATGGAAGTTGGTAATCATAGCGTTAGCGATATGAAAATCGTAGGGAGGATAAATGAATTTATTGGTCCAGCCCTCCACCGGCTTAAGCAAATTTTCGGCCGATACAGCTGTTTCGATAGAGCGCATGACGGTGGTGCCTACAGCACAAACTTTTTTACCGCTTTTTTTGGCGCTGTTCACGGCGTCGGCGGCCTCCTGAGAGATTCGGAAGTATTCGGCTTCCATTTTGTGCTTAGACAAGTCTTCCACTTCAATGGTGCGGAAGGTACCCAATCCGATGTGCAAGGTAACTTCAGCGAAGAGCACACCTTTGAGTTCTAATCGCTTAAGCAGTTCGGGGCTAAAGTGCAGCCCAGCGGTTGGAGCGGCTACAGCGCCTTCTTCCTTGGCATAAACGGTTTGGTAGCGCTCTTCGTCTAAGGCTTCTGGTTCTCGGTCTATATAGGTGGGCAGTGGTGTATTGCCCAGACGTTTGAGCATGGCTCGAAATTCCTCATCCGGCCCGTCAAACAAAAAGCGCAGAGTACGGCCTCGCGAGGTGGTATTATCCACGACTTCGGCAGAGAGCACTTCGTTTCCGCTTTTGTCTTCGAAATAGAGTTTATTGCCCACTCGAATTTTGCGCGCAGGATCGACAAGCACATCCCACAGGCGTGCTTTGGCATTGAGTTCGCGCAATAGGAAGACTTCAATGGTCGAACCGGTGCGCTCTTTTTTGCCGTACATGCGAGCGGGGAAGACCTTTGTGTTGTTAAAGATCATGGCATCACCCTCCTCGAAATAAGTGAGGATGTCGCGGAATATCTTGTGCTCAATCTTTCCAGTATTGCGATGGACAACCATTAGCCGGCTCTTGTCGCGCTCTTCAGCCGGATATTTGGCTATCAATTCAGGAGGTAATTCGTAGTGGAAACTGCTCAGTTTGGTGCGCATGAACCGTTAGGGAAAAGGGTAAAAGTGCTACAAAATGGCCGCAAAAATAGAATTTATTCCCAAACGTTGAGCATGCAAAAAGGTTTAGGCTTAGGAATTGGGAGGCCGAAAAGAGCCGTTAAGGGAGCGGGAGGGAGGGTTACACCGCGACGACACTGCGAGGTGCTCTTTTGCGCTCGTGCTCTTTAAGCAAGATCTTGCGCAAGCGGATGCTTTTGGGCGTTACTTCGACGTATTCATCTTCTTGAATGTACTCCAGCGCTTCCTCCAGGGTAAACGGTCGGGCTGGTGGCAGGGATACCTTATCATCGGAGCCAGAGGCACGCATATTAGTTAGTTTTTTGGTTTTGGTTACATTAACAACTAAATCGTTGGAGCGATTGTGTTCGCCAATGACCTGACCTTCGTACACTTCTTCACCAGGCTCTACGAAGAAGACACCTCTGTCTTGGAGGTTGTCTAACGAGTAAGCGATGGCAGTGCCAGTCTCCATAACGATGAGCGAGCCGTTTTGGCGGCCGGGGATGTCCCCCTTCCACGGTTCGTAGGTTAGGAAGCGATGGGTAACAATGGCCTCGCCCTGGGTAGCAGTAAGCAGCTGAGAGCGCAGGCCAATGATGCCGCGCGAAGGGATTTCGAAGCGCAGCAGGAATCGGTCGTTGCGCGGCTCCATGCTTTTCAGTACGCCTTTACGGCGGGTAACGAGCTCGATACACTTGCCGCTAAAGGCCTCCGGCACATCGATATTCATCTCTTCAATAGGTTCGTGCTTGATGCCGTCTATAACCCGAACGATGACCTGAGGCTGGCCAATCTGCAGCTCATAGCCTTCTCGGCGCATCGTTTCGATGAGAATGCTCAAGTGCAATACGCCGCGGCCAAAAACCATAAAGGCGTCGGCGCTTTGGGTCTCTTCCATGCGCATGGCCAAGTTTTTCTCCAGCTCTCGCAGAAGGCGCTCGCGGATGTGGCGACTAGTAACGAATTTGCCCTCGCGTCCGAAGAAAGGAGAGTCGTTGATGGTGAACAGCATGCTCATGGTTGGCTCGTCCACCGCAATAGGCTCGAGTGCTTCGGGGTTCTCGTAATCGGCTATGGTGTCGCCGATTTCGAAGCCTTCTAGCCCTACCACCGCGCAGATGTCGCCCGCTGCTACCGCATCCGCTTCTTTTCGGCCTAAGCCGTCGAAGGTAAACAGTTGTTTGATGCGGTGCTTTTGCACGGTACCGTCTTTTTTGACCAGCGACACAGCCTGGTTGGCGCTCAGCTGACCTCGCCGCAAGCGCCCAATAGCAATGCGACCCACGTAGCTGGAATAATCCAGCGACGTAATCAGCATTTGGAGCGTGCCCGCTTCGGTTTTGGGTTCTGGAATGTAGCGAATGATGTCGTCGAGGAGAGGAGTGATATCACCGGTGGGTTTTCTCCAGTCGTGGCTCATCCATCCCTGTTTAGCCGAGCCGAAGATGACCGGGAAGTCCAGCTGTTCGTCGTTGGCCCCTAAGGAGAACATCAAGTCGAAGACTTGCTCATGCGCCCAATCGGGGTTGCAATTGGGCTTGTCTACCTTGTTGATGACGACCACGACTTTTTTGCCCATTTGCAAGGCTTTTTGCAGGACAAAACGCGTTTGAGGCATGGGGCCTTCAAAAGCATCTACCAGCAGCAACACACCGTCGGCCATGTTGAGCACGCGTTCTACTTCGCCGCCAAAGTCGGCGTGGCCCGGCGTGTCGATGACGTTGATTTTGAAGCCCTTGTATTGGATGGCAATGTTTTTAGCCAAAATGGTAATACCGCGCTCGCGCTCTAAGTCGTTATTGTCCAGCAAGAGTTCACCGGTAACTTCGTGAGCCTTGAGCACGCGGGCCGCATGAATCATCTTGTCTACCAGGGTTGTCTTACCGTGATCAACGTGAGCGATAATGGCGACGTTTCGGATGTTCGTCATAGTTGAGAAGAAAGAAAGCGCAAAGATACGATGCCCGCGCCAGCACTAGCGATAGATTTAAAATTTAAATCTGAGTACACACCCGTTCGTTTAACTATAAATGAAAATAGAGGCAATATTTGCCCTAAAATCCGAATGATATTTCAAGTGGCAAAGAGTTTTGGCGCTATATTTTTAAGCGTCCGAAGCCTCCATCTACTGCCCAGACTTGCCCGGTAATGAATTGGGCCGCGTCGGAGAGCAGAAAAGCAGCTGTTTGGGCGATGTCGGCGGGAGTGGCGATGCGGCGTAGCGGATGGCGTTGGGCGGCATTTTGGCGTTTCTCCTCACTACTCAGCAAGGCGGCAGCCAATGGAGTATCCGTAAGCGTAGGGGCTATAGCATTGATGCGTACTGTAGGCGCCCATTCGGCAGCCAAGGCGCGCACTAAGCCTTCTACAGCGCCCTTGGCTGCAGCAATGCCGCTGTGAAAGGGCATCCCAGTTTGGACGGCTACAGTGCTAAACAAAAGGGCGCTGCTGCCCGGCCCAGCGGCTTTTAGCCGAAGGAAGACCTGTTGGAGCACGCGAAAAGCACCAACAGCGTTTATTTCTAGCTCTTTTCGAAAGTCAGCGGCGCTAATGCGGTGGAAGGGTTTCAGCTGGATGCTGCCCGGGCAGTAAACGACGCCGTGGAGGGCATCGGGTAGGTGCTCCAGTTGAAAATTGTCGGAGGTAATGTCTACTTCTTGCCACAGGATTGAGGAGGCGGGGAGGTGAGTGGGCGGGCGCCGACTATACGTAAACAAGCTGGCTCCATGCTCGCTGAGCAGACGTGCAATTTCGGCACCGATACCCGACGATGCACCAACGATGGCAAAGTTTTTCCCTGTAAAATTCATAACTCTGTCGTTTGACAGGCGTCTGAACGGCGCATTGGGCAAATGGTTCAGGAAGCAACTGAAAGGCAGTCAGTATTCCCAGGGCATGATCGCTTTTTTTCGAGGCAACACATGCGCTCTGACGTGAAGGATATGGCGGCGGTTAGGAGTCGAGTTGTCGTATACGATAAGGATTGGACGGCTGTGCCCCAATTTGCCGCGGCTATCGAACTCGATCCGCAACACAGCGGACTCACCCGGCAGGATGGGATAGTCTGGAACCTGTATTGCTGTGCAGTCGCACGTGGCGCGGGCATATCGGATCCAATAAGGATACTTACCCGTGTTGGTTACGCGGAAGGAGTCTATATGTACTGTGCCGTCGAGCATGTCGCCCAACACGAGCGTATCTGGCGCCCATACGACGGTAGCCAGCAGCTCCTGTCGGGCCAACTCGCGATAAAAGTCTAACAAATCGAATACTTTTTTTTGGTTGCGCTCGGGCAATTGACGATAAGCATTTTGGATTTCCTCATCCGAATGAATGCCCAAGTAGCGCAAATATTGCCTCAGCTGCTGCTTTTGCTCGGGGGTCAGGGCCTTGAGCATGGGTCGAATATCGGCCACCGGTTGCGACCAGACAGCAGTCTGCATCAAGAAAAGGCAAAGAAAGAGGGCGAAGCTGCGCAACGAGAGCAAAGGCATAACGTCTGAAGATAGGCTATGGGAAAGCAACGCGCAAAAGTAGTGCTTACTGCTTTTCACCTGGGGTTTGTCGCTAATAGGTGCGCCTATTTGTGAACAACTTTAAAAAATAGCGTTAATGGTTGCTTTTGGCATGTTATTGGCAGTTTTAGTTTAAACCGAAAGTTCTACTTTTGCTGCCGTTCCCTAAATAATACAACCGCTTACTCACTCATTCTCGCCAAAAGAGGCGCTGAAATCATTTCGGTAATACCCTCTCCGGGTTTATGCCTTGAGCTATAGGCAAAAGCAATCTTCTCCAATCCTTAGTATTCTCCTGCCCAGGCTGACCGGCGGTCTCATGCAAAGACGCCACACATCTCGCCCTAATTTTTGAATGGTGACTGTGTGTGTCCTTTGCTTCACCGCATTTACTACCACACCCAGAACAGTTGCAACTTGCACTTAGTCCGTTTGTTATGTGGCACCCGTACAGCTTGCGCGCTTTGGCCTCCAAAGCCTTCCGCACCCAACACCCGCAAGGCTTTATGCCTTTTGTTTCTATCCTTCTCGCGTTACTCCTTTCTTTGGGGGCGCAATTCTCCCACGCTCAGACGTGCGTCTTCAATAATTTCATTCGCGCGTCGGACAACCCGTTTGGCTCCTGCCCAGCCGGGACCGACACCATTATTATTCGGGACTCCTTCTTGGTGAACGTCAACTACGAGCCTATCATCGGCTTTGTGCCTTTTGAAGGCTTGCTCTTGATTGACGGCGGCACCGTCCAATGGACCGCGAACGCTTATCTGAAGTTGGGCTATGCGGCTAAGGTGGTTTTAATCAACGGCGGTAAGTTTCGCCCCATTTCCAGCAATGACCCGGACTGCAATGCTTTCCGAGCGCTTTACTTCGACACCAAAAAGGTGGTAGACTGCAACGGCTCCACAGCGCCACATGCGTTTTCGGATGTCAACAACGCGGGTTGCGTAACACATACCGGCATTTGTTGTAACGTTTATATCGTTACTGCGGAGCAGTCGGGCATTCCTAACGACGGGACCATTTGCCAGCCGGGCGATACGGTGCGCTTGAGCGTGATCACTAGCGGCGATCTGAACTACAACATTCTGTGGTCGCCCAATATTGGCCCAGGCAAAGGTCCTCACGTCGTTACTCCGCAGCAGACGAGAAACTACCGCGCTGAAATGTCTGCCATTTTCGCTCCCTACGACGGTACGGATCCCTATGTGTTGAGTTGTAGTGGGATTGCCACTGTAACCGTTAACACCCCGATAAACGCCACTGCGATAGCGACCCCAGTACCGTGTTTAGATGTGCCCACGGGTGCTCTTAACGTTACGGTAAGCGGCGGAGTGGCGCCCTACACTTACTTGTGGTCTAATGGTGCCGCGACGAAGAACCTAACGAATGTGCCTGGCGGCAGTTATACCGTTACGATTACCGATAGCAAAGGTTGCCAAGGCATCCATACGTTTTCGGTGCCGGTAGAAGATAACATTCCGCCTACGCTGAGCTGCCCGCCTAGTGCTGTGGGTGTGGCCAATCCAGGACTGTGCACAACGCTAATATCCAACATCGACGCTACGTTTAGCGACAACTGTCCGACGGTAGGAGTTACTTATACTTTGGCGGGTGCCACTACAGGTAGCGGCAATGGGCAGTTGTCGAACAGCGTGCCTTTTTCCAGTGGCATAACAACGGTTACCTATCGAGTAGACGACGGTGCCAATGCCGTTACTTGTACTTTTACGGTGCGCGTAGACGATACCCAGCCGCCTGTGGCTACTAATCTGCCGCCGTTGACGGGCATTGCATGCCTCTCGGCAGTGCCTGCGCCTGACCCATCGGGCGTGTCGGCCACTGACAACTGCGCGGTTACCTCGATTGTCCACGTCAGCGATGTCGTGTTAACAGGTAGCGGATGCCCGAGCGATACGCTTCGTATGCTGCGTACCTATCGAGCCTTCGACGCCGCTGGCAATAGCGCCACGGCTACGCAGCTCATACGGGTCGTAGATAATCTACCCCCCACCTTTACGTTTGTACCAGCAAACCTCACTGTCAGCTGCCATGCCATTCCCACCGTAGGCTCGCCCACAGCTACCGATAACTGTGGCGGAGGCGTCAGTATCGCCTACAACGGTGAAACTCGCGTTGATGGCCCTTGCACCGACAGTTACACGTTGCGCCGACGCTGGACGGCCACCGACGTCTGCGGCAACACGGCAACCGCCGAACAAATTATTGCGGTACAGGACTTAACGCCTCCAGTGTTTACTTTCGTGCCGCCCGCAGTAACTGTCAGCTGTAGCGCCATCCCAGTAGTAGGTACGCCCACGGCCTCTGATAACTGCGATATCAGCGTCAGCATCACTTACGATGGAGAAGTGCGCACCAATGGCTCTTGCCCTGACAGTTACACCCTGCGCCGCCGCTGGACGGCTACCGATAACTGTGGCAATACAGCAACCGCCGAACAGGTCATTGTCGTGCAAGACTTTACGCCGCCAGTATTCACCTCTGTGCCGGCCAATACTACCGCTAGCTGCGACGCCGTGCCCTTGGTGGGTACGCCTACAGCCTCCGACAATTGCGACAACCTCGTAACCATCAATTACAATGGCCAGACGCGCACCGATGGCCCTTGCCCCAATTTCTATACCCTCGTGCGCCGCTGGACGGCTACCGATAACTGTGGCAATACGGCTACAGCTACGCAATTACTGACCGTGCGCGACAATACACCGCCAGTGTTCACCAATTTCCCGGCCGATGTAACCATTAGCTGCGATGCGGTGCCACCCGTTGCAACCCCTGCCGCCGCTGACAATTGTGACGCTTCGGCCACCGTGACTTATCTGGGTGAAACGCGCAATAACGGCATTTGCCCGAGCAATTATGTGTTGCTGCGCCGCTGGCAAGCGGCTGATAACTGCGGCAATACCACCGTTTCCACCCAAACTATTGTAGTGCGCGATACGGATGCGCCAGTA
>CALHAM010000021.1 GCA_937934275.1 uncultured Saprospiraceae bacterium
CTTGCGCTTTTTTCAATTCTCCGCCCCTTCTTAGAGCTTACCTTTTTACTCTTAAACTATGATCCGATTCCTTTTCACTGTTATTTTCCTCGTCTTGGTAGGCATTTTGGTATACAACCGCTTCTTTGGCACAGACACTGAAAAGGAGCAAGCCAAAGAGATTTTCCGAAAAACAGGTGACTTGCTGGGAGACACTTGGAAGCTGCTGCGTTTGGAAAAGGAAAAGCTCGATGCCGGCAAATACAACCGCGCCTTGGAGCAATTGGGCCACGCCTATCAGTCGCTTCGCCAGGGTGCCAAATACTTGGACGAAAACGTCTTGCGCCGCTTGGGTGAGTTGGAGCGCCGAAAAGCCAACTTAGAGCGCCAGCTAACCGAATTGGAAGCCGCCGAACAAAGCCTGCGCGACGCCAGCCCACCGCCATTGGCCAAAAAAGGCTCAAAAGGCGCTCCTGCTAACGATACCGGTGCTCGAAAAGCGGAATTGGAACGACAACGGCAAACCTTAACAAAAGAATTAGAGCAGTTGATGCGCGACTCGGAAAGGCTAGTGCGGCAAGCCCAACAGCAATAACCTTAAGTTGCAGCGTCGGAGCCTTTGTAGCTGAGTTCGCGCAAGGCCAACCAGGCCATCAGGGCTACCCCCGTCTCAAGAGCCTTCTCGTCAACATCAAAACGGTTGGTATGCACCGGTGCAGTAATGCCATTTTCGGTATTGCCTGTACCCAGCCGATAAAAACAGGCCGGCAGGATTTGGGAATAATAGGCAAAATCCTCGGCCGTCATGCGAATGGGCAAGTCTACGACGCGGTCTTTTCCGAGCAGCTCGACGGCCCAAGCGCGGGCACGGCGCGTGAGTTGGACATGGTTGTGCAACACCGGATAACCTTTGACGATGCTAAACTCACAAGCCCCACCCATACTTTTGGCGATGGCTTCGGCCATTTTTTTCATTCGACGGTGGGCTTCTGCGCGCCAGCGCTCATTCATAGTGCGAAAGGTACCCTCCAACCGCACGGCATTTGGAATGACATTGGTGGCACCACCGTCCGACGCGATTTTTCCAAAAGTGAGTACCGTAGGTACGGCTGGGTCGGCGTAGCGGCTGGCAAGTTGCTGAAGAGCTACGACAATTTGGGCGCTGATGGCGATGGGGTCGATGCACTGATGGGGCATGGCAGCATGGCCGCCCCGACCCTTAACGGTAACGTAGATCTCGTCGGCAGAGGCCATGTAGTCGCCCGCTCGGAAGCCAACGACGCCAGCGGGCAAGTCTGTATATACATGCTCGCCGAAAATGGCTACTGGGCGCGGGTTTTCCAAGACACCGGCTTTTATCAGAAGACTTGCCCCACCAGGCAGTCTCTCTTCGCCGGGTTGGAACAGGCACTTGACTGTGCCCGAAAATTGATCGCGCAGGGCATGCAAAAGGCGCACCACACCTAATAAGGTAGCGGTATGTACGTCGTGCCCACAGGCATGCATGACCCCGTCGTGGAGCGAGCGATAGGGCACATTGTTGGCTTCTTGAATGGGTAGTGCATCCATGTCGGCTCGTAGCGCAACTGTGCGCTTACGTGGGTTTTTTCCGCGCACAAACGCCACAATGCCTGTGCCGGCTATGCCTTTGCGATGCTCTATACCCCACTCCTGAAGAAGAGAAGCGATATACTGCGCTGTCTTTTCCTCTTGGAAGGACAGCTCGGGGTGCTGGTGCAAGTGTCGCCGGTACGCAACGACGTCGGGCTGTAAGCGCTCGGCGAGTTCCCAGATCACTTCTCTCATGGAGGCAAGCGGAAAGGAAGTGAAAAGTGAAAAGTAAAAAAAGAAATAGGGACCACTCTTTCTGTGGTGTTGCAGATGTTTAGCCGATGGCGATTTGCTCACTGATTTTGCCGAAGCGGCGCTCGCGTTGCTGGTAGTTGGCGATAGCCTCCATGAGTTCTTCGCGACCAAAGTCGGGCCAAAAGACGGGTGTGAAGTAGAGCTCGCTATAAGCTGCTTGCCACAGCAAAAAGTTGGACAAGCGCGTTTCGCCACCAGTTCGGATGAGTAGGTCTGGGTCGGGGATGCCTGCGGTACACAGAGCACCCTCAAAAATAGTGTTATCGATGTCGTGAGGTTGTAATTGACCAAAAGCGGCTTTTTCGGCCAATTGGCGAGCAGCGCGTAGGATTTCCCAACGGGCCGAGTAGTTGAGGGCCAATACGAGGGTAAGACGGGTATTGTGCTGAGTTTGTTCGATGCCTTCCAGCAGAGCATTTCGGCTGGCTGCCGGCAGAGCGCTCAAATCGCCAATAGTAGCTAAACGCACACCGTTGCGGTGTAAGTCCTGAATTTCTGTGCGCACTGTCTCGACCAAAAGATTCATCAAAGCGGAAACTTCGGCTGGTGGACGGCTCCAGTTTTCCGTGCTGAAAGTGTATAAGGTGAGGTATCGGACACCGATTTCGGCAGCCGCTTCGGTGATTTCGCGAACGCTCTTGACGCCGCTGCGGTGGCCCAGCACGCGAGGCAACCCTTTGCGCTTGGCCCAGCGGCCGTTACCGTCCATAATGATCGCGATGTGGGTGGGTATTGGGCCAGCGGAAATGCGCGTTTTCAGGTCGGACATAGCATTGGATGCGGATTGTATCGGAGTAAGAAATATGGCGGGTAAAGATAAGGGGCTATGGGCCGAGCCAACGGGTCAAGAAGCGATTTCAGCGGATGAAGTTGCCTTTTTTCGCAGCTTCTTTTTGTCCACTCCGTTAGTGTTGTTCTGCGAGGCAGGCCTTGGGATGCCCAGCGCAATTTCGAGCACTTCAGCCATGGTGTCCACGTAGTGGAACTGCAGGCCCTTAATGTACTCCGGTTCAATTTCAGCCACGTGTTTTTGATTGTCTTTGCACAACAGCACTTCGCGCAAGCCGGCGCGCTTAGCGGCCAAGATCTTTTCTTTAATACCGCCGACGGGCAGCACCTTACCTCGAAGGGTGATTTCCCCGGTCATGGCTAAGAAGGGCTTGACCGGCCGCTTCATAAAGGCCGAGGTCAGGGCAGTGAGCATAGTTACGCCCGCCGAAGGACCGTCTTTGGGTATGGCACCTTCGGGCACATGGATGTGGATATCGGTTTTGTCGAAGACTTCGGGGTCAATGGACAGTTCTTCGGCGTGCGCTTTGATGAAACTAAGGGCCGTGGTGGCGCTTTCTTTCATGACATCGCCGAGGTTGCCCGTCATTTGCAGGCGACCGCTGCCTTTGTTGAGGCTGGCTTCGATGAAAAGAATATCGCCACCGAAGCTCGTCCAAGCCAGCCCGATGGCAACACCCGGCGATTGCGGCTCCTGATAAACCTCTGCATCGAACTTAGTTGGGCCTAAGATGTCTTGGATGTGTTCGGGTCGAACGACCTGCTCATAAGGCTCCTGCATGGCGACTTTCTTAGCAATATATCGCATGACGGAGCCAATTTCGCGATTGAGGTTGCGCACTCCGCTTTCAGCAGTATAGTGCCGGATGATGTGGGCCAAGGCCCGATCGGTAATTTTGACCTGTTCGGGTTTTAAGCCGTGCTCTTTGCGCTGTTGGGGGATGAGGTGGCGCTTAGCAATCTCCATCTTTTCCTCATGGGAGTATCCAGCAATCTGAATGACTTCCATGCGGTCGAGTAAAGCCGCTTGAATGGTCGAAAGGGTATTGGCTGTAGCTATAAAGAGCACTTTCGACAAGTCGTACTCCAATTCGAGGTAGTTGTCGTAAAAGGTTGTATTTTGCTCTGGGTCGAGCACCTCGAGCAAGGCCGAAGACGGGTCACCGCGAAAATCCTTGCCGACTTTGTCGATCTCATCCAGAATAAAGACCGGGTTACTGCTCTTGCATTTTTTGAGGGACTGGATGATGCGCCCCGGCATGGCCCCGATGTAAGTGCGCCGGTGGCCTCGAATTTCGGCTTCGTCGTGTAGGCCACCGAGACTCATGCGCGCGTACTTGCGGCGAAGGGCCTTTGCAATGCTCTGGCCCAGCGAAGTCTTACCTACACCAGGCGGACCCACCAAACACAGGATGGGCGCTTTCATGTCGCCCTTTAGCTTCAGCACGGCCAAGTGTTCTAAGATGCGCTCTTTGACTTTGGTCAGACCGTAGTGATCTCTGTCTAAAACGGTCTTGACGCGTTTAAGGTCAAAATTGTCTTTAGTATACTCCTGCCACGGCAAATCGAGCAGCGTTTCCAAATAGGTTAGCCCAATAGAGTATTCGGCAATTTGCGGATTGACGCGGCGCAGCTTATTAATTTCGCGATGGAAGGCCTCCTCGACGTTCTTGGGCCACTTCTTCTTTTTTGCGCGTTCGAGTAGGGCGTTTATTTCCTCCTCTTGTGGGTTTTGACCCAGCTCTTCTTGGATGGTTTTGAGCTGTTGGCTGAGGAAATAATCGCGCTGCTGCTTCTCAATATCGCTGCGCACTTTAGCCTCTATCTGGTCTTTGAGCTCGAGCAATTGCAGCTCGGCATCCATGTGCTGCAGGATGCGATTGGCTTTTTCTTTGAGGCTATTTATTTCCAATATGGACTGTTTCTCCTCCAATTTGATGTTGAGGTTGGAGGCAATGAAGTTGAGGAGAAAATTGTCGCTGGTGATGTTTTTGAGCATGACCACCGCCTCGGAGGGAATGTGCGGCGATAGTTCAATAATCTGACGCGCCGTGTCGCGAATACTGCTGATGAGCGCGCGAAACTCCAATTTGTTTTTCGGCAAGGTATACTCTAACGGGCTGACGGCAGCCGTTAAGTACGGTTCTTCGCTCAAGACCTCGCGTACCTCAAAGCGCGTACGCCCCTGTAAAATGGCTGTTGTGGAGCCATCGGGCATGCGCAACATCTTGAGGATGCGCGCCACTGTGCCCACGCTGTATAGGTCGCGAAAAGTGGGGTTCTCTATCTTAATGTCACGCTGCGACAATACGCCAACGTAGCGGTGCTCATCGTAAGCGCGGTGTACGGCTCGGATGCTCTTGTCACGCCCAATCGTAATAGGTGTTACGATGCCCGGAAAGAGCACCGTATTCTTCAAGGGCAAAATCGGCAATACCTCTGGAAAACGCTCGTCCTGTCCAAACTCTTCGTCTTCTTCTAAAGAAAATATCGGAGAGATTTCGGGTTCATCTTCCGACTGCACTTCCAACATCCAATTCTCAAACATATTAACAGGAAAAAATCATTTTATTTGTAAAAGACTTCTGCAAAGACTTGTGGCATTTTCTCTATCAATGTAGTGTCTTTGCTTTGAAAACTAAATTACCTTTTATAAGACGCCGTATCAAAGACAAATAACGCGCAAACGTTGCAAGTTTTTAAGAAATAAAACGGGGAAAAACGCTTTTTGTCTCGGGCTGACGCTATTTGTTTTGCCTCGTGGAGTAAGTTACTTGTTCAAAACACTTGCCAGCCATCAAAACTCGGCTTATCTGACAGGAAACCCGCCAAAACGGCAGGTGCTGTGGAGTACGGTCGTGGTTTATCAGCGCCTTCTTGTGGGCGACACCAAAGGGCGCGAGGCGCTGAAACGATTGGTCTGAAAGGGAAAAAGTTAGTCTCTCTTGCTCAGTGCCGGTGTAAGTTTGTACCTCCTATGGAAGCTTTGCGCGACCTTCTAGAGCAGGCAACCCAGCGCTACAACACGGTAGCATTTATTGAGGGCGACCCCATCAGTGTGCCGCATCGCTTTGAGCGCCTACAAGACCGAGAGATCGCGGGTTTTTGGGCGTCAACGCTAGCCTGGGGGCAACGCAAAGCTATCATTCAGAGTGCTTTGCGTGCTATGGCGCTAATGGACTGGTCGCCTCACGCTTTTGTCGTGGGCCACAGCGAGGTTGAGCGCAAGCGCTTTGCGCGCTTTTATCACCGCACGTTCCAGCCTACGGACGCCCTCTATTTTCTCGCGTTCTTTCAAGACTACTATCGGCAGCATACTTCTTTGGAAACAGCCTTTGCAAGGCATTTGCAGCCTGGCGATACTACCGTTGAACGCGCACTGATAGGTTTTCACCGCGACTTTTTCAACCACCCTTGGGCACCAGAGCGCACGCGAAAACACCTGCCTAGCCCCCTGCGCGGCTCTACCTGCAAGCGAGTTAACCTGTTTTTGCGCTGGATGGTGCGCCGCGACTCCGCAGGAGTAGACTTTGGCGTGTGGCAACGGATCCGACCCGCCCAGCTGCTTTTGCCCTTAGACATGCACGTCGAGCGGGTGGCCCGCCAATTAGGGCTGTTGCATCGCCAACAGACGGATTGGCGAGCTGTGTTGGAACTGACCGATGCACTGCGAGTGTTTGACCCGGAAGATCCGGCCAAATACGATTTTGCACTTTTCGGCCTAAGCGCCGGATTAGAATTGAAGTAAGTGCCGCCCCTGTACCTTTGAGGCGCAAAAAAACCATTCGTTAGCGTATGTCTGCTTTTCTGCTGCACTCGCAAGGGCGTTTTACTGCTGCGCATTTGGCTGTTTTTTCGGCGTGCGTTGTGGTCATCAGTATGCCGATATCGCCCTTTTTACTTTCGGTGGGCATGTGGGGGTTGGTTTTCAGTGCACTTTGGCATCGGGTAGAGGAGATGGCCGCCTCTAAGGTCAGTGTACGAGTGCTCATGCAGGCGCTAAAACAGTCTTTTCGGATGTTTGTGGAGCGTTGGCCGTTGGCCGTGTTAAGCCTGCTGTTGTTGATCCCTTTGGCCAGCGGCTTGTGGTCGGAGGACCAGGTGTTCTGGCTGGAGCGCGTGCGCGTGCGCATCCCCTTTGTGGTAATGCCTTGGGTGTTTGCCAATTGGCCGCCGCTGAGCCAGCGTCAATACGACGGAGTGTTGTATGCGCTGGTTTGGACCATGACTCTGCTGGGCATAGGCGTTTGCATCAATTATGCCTTGCACGAAGAACAAATCTTGGAAGCTATAGAGCACGGTAAGCCCATACCAGTGCCGCGGCATCACATCCGATTCAGCCTGATGGTGGCCACTGCTATTATAACAGGAGCCTGGCTGTGGATGCGCGGTTTTGTGCTGTACTACGCCTGGGAGCGCCCATTATTGGCGTTAGCCCTGGTTTTTTTGGTGGGCTTCATTCACTTCCTCTCTGTGCGCAGTGGCTTAGCGGCGCTCTATGCCGGAATCTTGTTTGCTTTAGCGCATTGGACTTGGAGGAAGCGCCGCTGGAAGACCTCCTTGGCGGTCTTGGCAGGCATTGCTTTGTTGGCGTGGAGCGCTTTCCTGATGTTTCCCAGCATGCAGGAGAAGTGGAGTTACGTGGCGCACGATTGGCAACAATATCAGCACGAGGACGGAGCAAATTATTCCGACTCGGAGCGCTGGGTTTCGCTTCAGGCGGGTTGGATGTTGTGGAAAACAAATCCGTGGTTTGGGGTGGGCACCGGCGACTTGCCTCGCGAAATGGCGCGCATAGTGGCGATGTGCTTTCCAGAGCATATGCAGACGTTCAAGCTGCCGCACAATCAATTCGTTTATGTGCTGGCCAGCAATGGTTTATTAGGGCTGCTAGGCAGTTTGCTGGCCTGGCTTGGCTTAGTATGGAGCGCTCAGCACCGCCATTGGCTGTTTGGCGTGTTCCAGGTGATGCTGCTGATGTCGTGTATGGTAGAGTACACTCTGGAGACCTCTGCAGGAGTAGCCTGGAGCCTGTTTTATTCCCTTTGGTTTTGGGTCGACGCACGGTAGTAGTCAAGAAGTAAAGATTTTTTAGGCGTAGGGTTAAGTATTGGGCAGATGCTTTTACATTTGCCGAGCTAACTAAATTTAATATCAAAAAAAACTCGATTTTCGTTTCATTTTATCAGTATTTATCCTCAAAATGCTTTACTTATACTACAAAACTTAGACTATAAGAGTAGCGATAGTTCTGAAAAGTCTGGCAGGCGGTTGGCGTTCATCCATGTTTCACACAGGGCGTCTTTCTTTACGCTTTTTATTCGTTTGCCGAGCTAAAACACTGAGGCAGCATGCGCTATTTGTCGGTAGATTTTTATCGAGGCCTGACCATCGCCTTCATGCTGGTGGTAAACACACCGGGCACTTGGGAACATGTGTACGGGCCTTTGCTGCATGCTGACTGGCACGGGTGCACACCAACCGATTTGGTGTTTCCGTCTTTTTTGTTTATTGTAGGGGTTTCGATGCAGTTCTCCTTTGCTAAGTACGGTCAAGGGGAACGGGCGTTTTTATTCCGCAAAGCACTTCGGCGGTCAGCCCTGTTGTTTGCCTTGGGTTTACTGCTAGCGTGGTATCCTTTTTGGAACAAAAGCCTATCGGAGCTGCGTTTTTTGGGAGTATTGCAGCGCATTGGGCTGTGTTACGGGTTGGCATCGTTGCTGGTCCTCTATTTGTCGCCTCGTTGGGTATTTTGGATGGCTTTAGGGTTTCTCTTGGCCTATTGGGGGGCGCTGGTGTGGGGGGTTGCTCCAGGTGTTGACCCTTTTTCACTGGAGCACAACTTGGTGCGGCGCATGGATTTGGCTGTTTTAGGAGCGGCTCACCTGTGGAAGGGCAAGGGAATTCCTTTTGACCCAGAGGGCTTGCTTAGTACTTTACCGGCAGTAGTAACGGTCCTGATGGGCTGGCAATCGGGCAGAATAATCCAACAATGCAGGGAACAGAAAATTAGGGCAGTGAAGGTTTTGGGGTTAGCTGGAGTGGTGCTGACGGCATTAGGAGGCGTTTGGCATTGGCTTATGCCCATCAATAAAAGCCTGTGGACGAGTTCATTCGTGCTCTACACGGGTGGTCTTTCGATGATATTACTGGGCGTAAGCACTGGGTTAATTGACGTGCTGGGCTGGCGCCGCGGCACTCGTTTTTTCTTAGTGTTTGGTGCAAATCCGCTGTTTGCCTACGTATTGTCGGGGCTGCTGGTAAAAACCTTACTCAATCTTCGCTGGACGGTCGGCGAAGAAAAATGGAATGCATACAGCTGGTTTTATCGGACTGTTTTCGCATCTGTAGAGCCGCCTGAGGCGGGATCCTTGCTTTTTGCCTTGACGTTCTTGCTGGTATGCTGGCTAGCATGTTGGCTGCTGTATCAGCGCGGCATTTACATTAAGATATAAGATTCACTCAAACCTACATTTCTGTGTTATGAAGCATTACATGTATCTCTGTGTGCGGGCTATGCTCTTTTGGCTTATGCCTGCGGTGCTAGCAGCGCAGTCTGTTAGTTTCAGTATCAAAGGCACGGTTACCGACGAGCGAGGCGAGCCACTTGTGGGTGCTGTGGTGAGCCTAGCGGAACGCCGGATAGGGACCTCCACCGATCTGCGCGGCTTTTATTCCTTGGAAGGCACGGCACCCGAAGGTAATTACACGCTGACGGTTGCCTATGTGGGATATACCACCCACCGCATGCCGATAGAGATTCGCCAAGGGTCTCCGATTGCGCAGGACGTAGTCCTGAGCAGTGACATCCTTAAACTCGATGAGGTGATTGTTACGGGAAACTCGCCCACAGCTACGCGCAAGCAATTGGGCAACGCCATTGGGGTAGTGGACGGCAACAGCTTAGAGAAAGCCGGCTCCAACAACACGCTGGGGGCGTTGGCGGGCAAGGTGGCCGGAGCTCAAATTAGCCAAAATTCTGGTGACCCCGGAGGTGGTTTTACCATTCGCCTACGCGGGGTCAGTTCTGTCAAGGGTAGTTCCGACCCGCTGTATATCGTGGACGGTGTTATCGTGGATAACTCCTCGCAAAACGTCATCAACCGCAGCGCCGACGCTATGACAGTGGGCTTAGCTGCCGGGCAAAACCGCCTAATCGACATCAACCCCAACGATATCGAGCGCATCGAAGTACTCAATGGTGCTTCGGCTGCTGCCCTGTACGGTTCGCGAGCCTCAAACGGCGTCGTCCAGATCTTTACGAAGCGCGGGCGTTCGGGCAAACCGGTGATTGAGTTCAGCACCTCCGCCAGCCTCAGCCAGCTTCGCAAGCGGGTCTTCGTCACCAAGTATCCGAAGCGCTTTGGCGTCAAGGGCAACGACCGCTTAGAGACCAATCGAGACCGCCTAACCATCTTGCTGACGCTGGGCTTCACAGAGCAACAGCTCATCAACCAAAACATCAATTACGTTAAAGTCGGTTCCGCTAACCGCATCCTCATCACCGACCAATACGACGTAACGCGTTACGACTACCAAGACCACATCTTCCGAAATGCTTTCGGCACCGACAATCACCTCTCTGTCCGCGGCGGTACCGACCGCAGCAACTATTTTGTCTCTTTTGGTTACTCGAACAACGACGGCATCATCCCCAACACCAACTTCAACCGTTACTCGGCGCGCCTACGCCTCAACCAAGAGCTGACTTCTTGGGCAACACTCAGTACCGGCCTCAGCTACGCGCGCAGCGGCAGTCGCGACATGCCCAACGGCAACAACTTTTTTAACCCCATCAGCTGCATGTTTATCATTGATAACGTGTGGGACATCACCGAGCGCAACGCCGACGGCACCCTCAAACAAGTGGAGTTGGTGCGCGTCAACCCACTGTCGGTTATCGAAACCTTCGACATCACACAGCGCACCAATCGCATCATTAGCGACGTCAACCTAAAACTGTTTCCTTTCAGAGGCTTCCGAGTAGACTACACGATAGGCTTGGATAACTATAGCCTTCAGGGCAATGAGCTCTATCCGCGACTGCCTTATGCTGGCGTAGCGGCCACCTTCTTCCCCGACGGCTACGTGGCGTTCGCCAACAGCAATGTCTTCCAACTCAACAGCGACTTGTTGCTCTCTTACGAAGCGCAAATAGGGGAACACATTAGCTCCACCACTACGGCAGGGCATCAGTATCAATACGGCAAAAATCAATTTACCGGGGTAGAAGGCCGGGACTTAGCTCCACTCATTAAGAACATTGCCGGGGCATCCAACCTCTTTAGCCTGCCCGCGCAATCCATTGGTGAATTTGCCCTCAATGGCTACTTTTTACAGCAAACCTTTGGGCTGAAAGACCAGCTGTTCCTAACGCTGGCTGGCCGTATTGATGGCTCTTCCTACTTTTCAAAAGACAACCAAAACAACTTTTATCCTAAGGCCAGTCTTAGCTGGATAGCTTCGGAGCTGTTGCGCAATAGCGGCCTCGCTAACACCATTAGCGCGCTCAAATTGCGCAGCTCGTACGGTAAGGCAGGTAACTTAACGGGCATTGGCTTCTACGATCGGTTCAACAACTTCCCGGGCAGCAATTTGACGGGCTTTCCGGCTTTGCTGCCGCCTTCGCTGTTGAACAACCCAAACGTAGCGCCAGAAGTAATGACCGAAGTGGAAGGTGGCTTCGATTTAGCCGTTTGGAAAAATCGCATCGGCTTGAGCCTAACGCTTTACCAACAGCAGATCGATAACTTGGCCATCAATCGGCCGCTTCCGCCCTCCGTAGGCGGTAGCAGCGTGGTGACGAATGTGGGCAGCATGACCAACCGCGGCATCGAGTTACTGCTCAATGCGCAGCCGGTGCGCACGAATAACCTTACTTGGAACTTAGGTTTCAACTTTTCGCGCAATGTCAATGAAGTTTCTGGCGTAACGGGCATACTGAGCCTGCGCGGCTCCGACGGCACACAGTCTGTGCTCAATGGGCAGCCCTTTGGCGTCTTCTTTGGCCGCTACTATGCGCGCAACGACGATGGTTCGCTCTTGCTGACCTCGCAAGGACTGGCCCAACCCGAGCGCGGGCTAGTTATACCAGAAGCCCAGTTCAACGAAGCCAGCCTCCCGTCGGGAGCACTTAAAAATCGCATTTACCGCTACGGCGGTAACGTATTCGTGCCCATGCGCGACGCCAACGGTCAGCCGCTGACTGTCGGCACCCAAGAATTGCGCAAAGTGTTGGGCAATCCCTTCCCCGACTGGGTGGGTGCGCTCATCACGTCATTGGGCTATAAGAAGCTAACTTTCAATCTGCAACTGGATATTTCGCAGGGCAACGATGTCTACAACTGGAACCGCATCACCAGCAACAATGTAGGCTTTGGACCCTTGGCCGAAAAGGAGCTGAGAGGCGAAGTGCCGCGCGGTTATGTGGCCTCCATCGCTGGCGGTGTTACGGGCCAACGCATCCAAGAAGAACACGTCGAGGACGGTTCCTACGTGAAACTGCGCGAAATCGGCCTCACCTACGGCTTGGGTCGCATCGCCAGAGGCGTAGATAATCTATCCATTGGCGTATGGGGCCGCAACCTTTATTCTTGGGACAATTACCAGGGTTTTGATCCGGAAACCAATTCGGCTGGCCAAAACGACCGCGTGCGTGGAGATGACTTTGGCAATGTGCCGATCCCACGCATGTTTGGCATTCGAATCTCTGGTAGGTTTTAACCATTAAAAATGCTCCACATCATGAAAAAATACACCTTTCTGCTTTTACTTACGGCCCTGATGACGGTGCCGGCATGTCAAAAGGAGTTCCTCAATCCAAATGCCGCCGACGGCAGCCAAGTTGTCAAAACAGCGGAAGGCCTCACCGCCCTCATTGTGGGTATTAAACGCGACTTCAGCGTAGGTGCTACCAGCGCCCTGTACAACGCCATTTCGAGCAACGGCCTGACGACGAAGGAACTATACGTAATCAACACCGGCAATGGTGAGCTCACCGCCCTAGAGTCCGGCGGCGGCACGGTAGGTGGCAACAACGCTTTCATCAATAACATTTGGGCCAACTGCCACCGCGTGAAGGCCAATGCCCAACTGCTCATCGATAATGCCGTCAATGTGCGCGAAACAGGTACTACGGAAATGATTCAGGCCTACGGCTACGTTTTCAAAGCGCTGGCTATCGGCACACTGGCCAATTTTTGGGAGCAAATCCCGACGGAGGTAATACCTGTTAGCGAATACTTAGCCGGTCGACGCCCTACCTTCAAGAACCGCATTGATGCTTTGAAAGAAGCTATCGCTCTGCTGGAAGCGGCTCAGCCTCTCGCGGAAAGCGTCACTCCTTCCGCTTTTTTCAATACTAAGGTGGGAACAGACATTGACCTTAAAAACCTTGTTTATGCCCTGCAGGCACGCTACAACTTGATGGTAGGCGATTACACCAAGGCCCTAGCGGCTGCAAGCAAGGTAGATTTGAATAAGCGATCCGTGTTCCGCTACGACGCTGTAAGCCAAAACCCTGTGTATCGCGTCTCACTGGTCAACAACAACACGTACAACGGAGTGGTCAACTTCGGCCTGACAGGAGCGCTTACTCCAGAGGTGGGCGACGAGCGCATTTCCTTCTATCTGGGCAACAATACCGTTCCAGTGCGCGTGCAAGGCTTCTTCAAAAGCGACGCCGACCCCATACCGCTCTATCTACCGGGCGAAATCATGCTCATTAGGGCAGAGTGCTACGCGCGTTTAGACCAACTACCCGAGGCCATCGCGGAGCTGAACAAGGTGCGCACCAAAACGACTGACCCCTTTGGTGTAACCGCTAAATTAGGCCCATACGCGGGTAGCCCTACCGATAAGGATGCTATTCTGCTCGACATCTACCAGCAACGCTGCATCGAATTGTACATGAGTGGCCTTAAGCTCGAAGACTCGCGCCGGTTTGGCCGGCCAGGGCCTGGCCAGCCGGGTGCGGAACGCAGCCGCAACTTCTATCCGTATCCAACTGTCGAACGCGATAACAATCCGAATACTCCGCCCGATCCGCCAGTTTAGTCGCGAAACATGAAGCCAACCAAAAGGCTGACCACTTAGGAGGCGGGAGGGTTTCACAATGCTGGAACCTTCCCGCCTTAGGTCAGTAACCTGCCTATAGCCTGCTTAGACCTTTACTTTGTTGGCACAAATTGCCGGCGCGTTCATGAGGCGTTCTTGCTGATGAATGCTTTCTTGGTGAATGGCTTCTAAGAGGAGCGCGATAAACTCTTGGCTGAGTTCGTTTTTCTGGCCGCGCAACAGCAAGGCTTCGCGCAAGGCTCGGAAACGCTCGGGCTGCAAAACAGCCACATTCTTTTCTTTTTTAATCAGCGCGATGTCGCGCACCAATTGCATGCGCCGCGCGATGAGCGTGATAATCTCTTGGTCAATCTCATCAATGGCGCTTCGGCAGTTTTCGATAGAAGCCAGAAAGTCTGGGTCGTCTGTGGTGATGGCCCGCCTCATGAGGGCAGCTGTCATTTGCTGAAATTGTTCGGGGAGAATTTGCTGGGCAGCATCGCTCCAAGCCTGGTCAGGAGTAGGGTGCACTTCGACCATCAGGCCGTCGTAGTTGAGGTCGTAGGCCATTTGAGCCGTTTGAGCCAATGTGTCGCGGCGTCCGCAAATGTGGCTAATGTCGCAGAGAATTTCTAAGTTGGGAAAGGTTTGCATCAGGTCAATGGCAATTTGCCATCGCGGAGCGTTGCGGTAGGTGGAGTCGCCGTAGCTGGAGAAGCCGCGGTGCACAGCAGCCATTCGGCGAATGCCGGCGCTGTGCAGCCGCTCGAAAGCGCCGATCCAGAGCTTTAGGTCGGGATTGACGGGGTTTTTGACCAACAGGGGTATGTCAACGCCGCGTAAAGCATCGGCGATCTCCTGTACGGAAAAGGGATTGGCGGTCGTGCGCGCTCCAATCCAGAAGACGTCAATGCCGTGCTTTAAACACTCTTCTACGTGTTGGGCATTGGCGACTTCAGTAGTTACGGCTAAGCCCACTTCCTGACGGACGCGCTGCAGCCATTTTAGACCGGGCTTTCCGATGCCTTCGAAGGCTCCTGGGCGAGTACGAGGTTTCCAGATGCCGGCGCGAAACAAGGCAATGCCGCTATCTTGCAGGGCGCGGGCAGTAGCCAGCACTTGCTCTTCTGTTTCGGCCGAACAGGGACCAGCCACAAGAATAGGGCGCGTGGAGGAAAAGACAGGCTCAAAGGTCATGGATGCGAGATGAAATAAAACGGGATACCCGTAACAGTTTAGCCCTCAGAAGGTTTTCGCTTCTCATCAACACTCATTCACCGGTTGCCTGTGGCTTTTCGCTCTCTTCTGCAGCTGGTGGCTCGTTTTGTTGTTGTTCTTTCTGCTGGCGCAGGCGCTCGCGGCGCAAGCGCTCTTCCGCTTCGATTTTATCGTAGGCACGAATAATTTCTTTGACTAAGCGATGGCGCACCACATCTTCGGCGGTGAGATTTAATACCGCAATGCCGCTCACGCCTTCTAAGATCTCCATAGCTTGGCGCAGGCCCGACTTTTGGTGCCCGGGCAGGTCTACCTGGCTCAGATCGCCGGTGATGATGCACTTGGCGTTAGGCCCTAAGCGCGTGAGGAACATCTTGAGTTGCAAGGGTGTGGCGTTTTGCGCTTCGTCGAGGATGATGTAAGCGTTGTCGAGCGTGCGCCCGCGCATGAAAGCCAACGGCGCAATTTCGATGATGCGGTTGTCCATGAAAAACAGGAGTTTATCCATGGGCAACATATCGTCTAAAGCGTCGTAGAGGGGGCGCAAGTAGGGATCTACCTTTTCTTTGAGGTCGCCGGGCAAGAAGCCCAGGCTCTCGCCCGCTTCGACTGCGGGTCGGGTGAGGACGATCTTTTTGACCAACCGGTTCTTGAGAGCGCGTACGGCAATGGCTACAGCGGTGTAGGTCTTGCCGGTACCGGCAGGCCCTATAGCAAACACGATATCGTTGTTTTCGCACACTTCTACCAAGCGCTTTTGGTTGCGCGTTTTAGCCTTGATGGGCTTTCCGTCGCGCCCAAAAAGGATAACATTGCCGGAGTCGTTGCTTTCGGGCAAGCGCACCTCAAAGGGGTTTTCGCCGCCCAGCAAATCTTCAATCGTCTGGATGGGGAGCTCTCGGTGTTCGCGCAAGTAGCGCACCATAAGCTCAAACTTAGCTTTGGCCAGCTGAGTATGGCGCTTTTCGCCGACGAGTTTGAGGCTACTGCCGCGCGAAGTGATGGTCAGCTCAGGGAAGGCTTTGCGTAGTAGATTTAATTTAGCGTTATTCTCGCCGTACAGTTCGAGTGGGTCGACGCCTTCGATGGTCAGGATGATCTCGCTCAAGTTTTTCTTCATTAAAGTGTTGTAGCAGCGGGAGGGCTTTCGAGTGCCGTTGGCCAACTCATTCAATTAGGTGCAGGACGCCTCCATGCTTTGTGCATACCTTTGCCGTACTGTTATCGCACCACAAATGTAGTGCAGCATCACGGTTTAACGAACAGGCTTTGCCTGCGAAAAGTTCTATGCTGGCTCGTCCCATTGTTTCGCTCACGACGGATTTTGGTCTGCGAGATTACTATACGGGTGCCCTGAAGGGTGCGCTTTTGCGCGCATGTCCACAAGCGTGCTTGGTCGATATTTCGCATGCCGTTCGGCCTTTCGATATTGCCCAAGCAGCTTTTGTGGTTAAGAATGCCTATGTTTTTTTTCCCGAAGGAACTATTCACTTAGTGGGAGTTCACTGTACTTATGGGCCAGAGCCGCGCTTTGTGGTTGCCCAGGAGGGAGGGCACTTCTTTGCGGCGCCGGATAACGGCGTGCTGTCGCTCTTGCTCGAGAGAGTGTCGGAGGCCCGCGCGCTTTCGGTGTCGACCAACAGTTTCCTTTCCTTCATCGAGGCCTCTGCTAAGACCTTGGAGCATTTAGGCTCTGGTCAGCCGTTGGATAGGTTAGGCGTTTCAGCTGGAGCGTTGGTGGAGCGCGTCGGTTTGCGCCCGGTGGTGGCGCGCTCGCGCATACGAGGCGTCGTAATGAACGTGGATAATTTCGACAATGTGCAAGTAAACATAAGCCGTGAAACCTTCGACCGCATTGGTCAAGGGCGCCCTTTCGCGCTTTTTTTTAGGCGCCATGACCCGATCACTACGCTATCGAACTGCTACACAGATGTACCCGAGGGTGAGCCGCTGTGCTTGTTCAATTCAGCGGGCTATCTGGAAATCGCAGTTAATATGGGGCGGGCTGCCACTCTTTTTGGCCTGAAAGAGGAGGACATTGTCGAGGTGATTTTTCAAGACTAAAGCGCCTCAGATTTAGCCTGCGTTACTTTCCCGAAAATTTCTTGTTAAAAAATCTGGGAGGAATTTGGCATTTTTGCCCTGGACTTCCCTTCCCGGCCTGGGGTTTGGGTTGCTGAGTTGAGTAATCATTCGTTTCACTAACCAAACTTTCTGAGTATGAACAGGATTTTACTTGGGCTGGTTCTGCTCTTGTGCAGCGCCAGTGTGGCTCTAAGCCAACGCACGGTCAGCGGTAAAGTGACCGACGAAAACGGCGAGGCGCTGGTGGGCGTTACGGTAACGGCCCCCGGAACTCGAGCCGGCACACAAACCGACGCAAACGGCATGTTCTCTTTAGAAGTGCCGGCCAATGCGGTAGTTTTAAAATTTTCGTACACCGGCTATGAGACCCAAGAGGTGCCGCTTACCGCTGCGAACGTGTACGATGTAACCTTGGCGACGAGTGCTAGCGCCATTACGGAAGTCGTGGTAGTAGGTTACGGCACCCAACAAAAGCGCGCCATTACCGGCAACGTCGCTACCGTGCGCGGCCAAGACATCGCCGCGCTGCCGGCTCAAAGTTTCGATCAGCTGTTGCAAGGCCGTGCGGTGGGTGTCAACGTTAACCTGCCTAACGGCGTAATGAACAACCCACCTGTTATCCGGGTACGCGGGATCAATTCCATCAACCTCAGCTCCTTCCCGCTCGTAGTGATTGATGGTATCCCCACGTTCACCGGCGACCTAAGCGGTACGGCAGCAGCCAACAACGCCTTGTCCGGCTTGAACCCGAACGACATTGAGAGCATCGACATCTTGAAAGATGCTTCGGCATCGGCCATTTACGGTTCGCGCGCTTCAGCAGGCGTGATGCTCATCACTACCAAGCGGGGGAAGAAGGGCAAGACTCGCGTACAGTACGACGCATGGGCAGGATGGACGCAGGTAACTCGCGAGCCAAAAATGATGAATGCTTTGCAGTACGTTGAGCTGAAGAACGAGGCGGCCGCCAACGCCGGGCTACCAACACCGCGCTTCTTCTTAGACACCATTCCGGGCCGCAATACGCACATCGACACCCGTTGGGCCGACTATGTCTACCGCGTGGGCTTCTCACACAACCACGCGCTGAGTTTCTCCGGTGGTAACGACCAAACGACTTTCTACTTGGCGCTGGGCTACACCGACCAAGAAGGCATGATTATCGGCAACGACTTCAAACGCCTAAACGGTCGTCTGAACTTGGACCACAACGTAAGCAACAGGATTAAGATCGGCGGTACGCTGGGCTACACCAACTCCAACAACTTTGGCCCGCAGTCAGGCTCGCTACCCGGCTCTGCCTTTGCCACAGCCGGTGCAGGTCGTCTGGCTTTCGTGGCGGCTCCCATTGTAGACCCGTATCGCTACGACGCTAACGGCAATCGCTTGCCCGGCATCGCGGGCTACAACATCGCTTCTAACAACCAGCTGGGCCGCGGCAAAAACTTGGAACAAACGGGCTTCTACAACCCGACCATCATTCTCGACCTGAACAAACACAGCTCTGAATCTAACCAAGTTCAGGGCGCCGCTTATGCCCAGTGGGAAATCCTAAAAGGGTTAGCGGTAAAAACCCAGTATGGCATAGACAACATCAATGTAGAAGACATTACCTTCTGGAACCCGTATCACGGCGATGGCTTTGGTCAAAATGGCTATGCTGCCAATTTAAGCCGCCGCCTACGCCGTTGGAACTGGCAAAACCTCTTGACCTACGACTTAACGCTGGCGGAAAAGCACAACATCGGCTTGCTGGCTGGCCACGAGGAGCAGCACACTGTGGATGAGCGCTGGGGCGCCTCGCGCACGCAGATTGCCGACCCGTTCTTCACCAGCTTTCAGGGTAACTTCACGACCATCAACCCGCTGGGCAACTTCCAAGGTGAAAACTACCTGTTGTCGTACTTCGGCCGCCTCAACTACGAGTTCAACCGCATGATCTATCTGACGGCCAACTGGCGCCAAGACGAATACTCCGCCTTTGCACCGGGCCGCAAGCGCGGTACGTTCTGGGGGGCGTCGGCGGGCTTTACGGTATCAGAGCTCGCCTTCTGGCAAAACGCATTGGGCAACACCATCAACTTCTTTAAGATTCGGGGCAGCTATGGCACAGTGGGCAACAACCTCGGCATTGGCGACTTTGCTTCGCAGAGCCTGTACGCATCTGGTCTTTATGGAGCCGTGCCCACGTTTGTGTACAGCCAGGCCGGCAACCCGCTCCTGTCGTGGGAAAAAAGTAAAAAAACGGATGTAGGAGTCGTGTTCGGTCTGTTTAACGACCGCATCCAGGGCGAGTACACCTACTTTACCAATAACATCGACGGCTTAATACAGAGTGCTCCGCAAGCGCCCTCTAAAGGTATTCCGGGCAACGTCATCGCTATCAACATCGGCTCCATGGTTAACCGGGGCCACGAATTCGGCCTGGGCGGCACCATCGTTCGCAGCGGCCAGTTTTCCTGGTCTTCCAACGCCAACATCACCTTCATGACTAACGAAGTTACCTCGCTGTACGAAAACAGCGATGTGTTGGCGGCCACCTCTAACTTAGAGACGACGAACATCACGCGAGTAGGTGAATCGGTAGGCAGCATCTACGCCGTCGAAACCCGCGGCGTCAACCCAGACAATGGCCGCCGCATCTTCGTCCTCGGCGACGGCACGCTGATCCAGTACAACCACGCTGCTCCTGCCGGCCAGCGCTGGACGAAAGTATCGGACGGCACGCCGTCTCGCGCTCCGTCGCTGGCTACTGATGGCAAGGTGTATGGCCCCGCTATTCCGAAATGGTTCGGCGGATGGGACAACACCTTTACTTTTAAAGGGTGGGATTTGAACATCCAAATGAACTATGCCGGTGGTTACTTTGTCTACAACGGTAGCAAGGCCGGTCAACGCGACCAGCGCTTCTGGAACAACTCTGTGGAAGTGTATGAGAAGCGCTGGACAGAAAACAACAAGAATGGTACGATTCCCCGCGTAGTCTTCGGCGACAACGTCTCCAACGGCTCGTTCCTGCCCATTTCGGAAAATGTCGAAAAGGCAGACTTTTTACGCATTCGCAACATTACGCTGGGCTATCGCCTGCCGACTAGACTGCTCGACCAAGCCCGCATCAGCAGCTTACGCTTTTACGTCAACGTCAACAACGCTTTCCTATTTACAGGTTACACGGGCACTGACCCAGAGGTCTCTTCGAACGGCAACAGCAACACTACGCCAGGTGTGGACCGCAACACGGTACCCATGTCTCAAAGCTTCACCATTGGCGTCAATCTCGGTCTCTAACATTTAAAAAAGCAAGAACACTATGAAACATATGGTGCAAATACCCAAAGTAGGAGCAGCATTGGCCACCGCCCTACTCTTACTTTTCTCTGCAAACTCCTGCCGGCGCGAACTGCTCGATCCGGTACCCATCAACACACTGGCTGATGCCACCGCTTTCGCTACGCCTGACCGCTTTCTGAGCAACCTCAACGGCATCTATGCACAGCTCAAGAGTGGCCAGTTTTACGGTGGCCGCTTTTTGGTGTACAACGATGTGCGCGGCGAGGAATTCCTCAACGAAACGGGTAACGGGGTAACCGCGCTCCAAACCTGGAACCACTCCGTTTTTGAGTCCTCCAACGAAGTCAATAACCTTTGGAGCGCCGCCTACCAGACCATCAACAGCTGCAACATCTACATCGACCGCGCCGACAAAAACCGCAGTGTAGTGGGCAACGATGCGCTGGTGGATCAATACATCGCTGAAGCGCGCTTCATTCGCGCGCTGTGCTATCACAGCCTGGCGCGCATGTACTGCCCGCCTTATGCTGACGTAGTAGCGAATCCGTCGCGCAACCAATACGGCCTCCCTCTGCGTTTGCGCCCGGAAATCGGCCCAGAAAACAACGACTTGGCGCGCAGCACGGTTACAGAGGTGTACAACCAAATCTTAGACGACCTGAATGCGGCAGAACCTAAGCTAGCCGCCTCTCATGCCACCGCTCTGCTCAATGTAACACGCGCTCACCGCAACACAGCCATTGCGCTCAAAGCGCGCGTGTACATGGGTATGCAGCAGTACAGCAATGCACTGACAGAACTGAACAAAATCGTGCCGGCAAGCGCTCCCTTCAAAGCCCCTAGCGGCGTTGCCCACGAGCTACAGGCGAACATCAAAAACGTATTCAGTTCGCCGTTCACCACTACGGAGAGCATCTTCTCGATGCCGTTCACACCGAATAACCTGCCAGGCACCCAAAACGGCCTAGGCAGCTATTACAACCCAGGACCGCGAGGCATCGGCGACTACTCGCTCAATCCAGCCGGAATTATTGGCGACTCCGCAGCCTTCCCCGGAAACGATGCACGCCGTCAATTCGTGCTCATCCACACCAACAACAAGCCGTATTTGAACAAATTCCCCCTCGGCCCTGAGCACCTGGACTATGCTCCCGTCCTGCGCTATGCTGAAATGCTGCTCCACGTAGCAGAAGCAGAAGCCCGTGTCAACGGTATCAATAACCGCGCCTTGGCGGCCCTCAACGCAGTGCGAGGCCGCTCCAACCCAAGCCCAGCCTATACGGCCGCAGACTTTGCCACAACAGACGACTTTATCCAAGCTGTGCTCAAGGAGCGCCGCATAGAATTCCTGGGCGAAGGACACCGCGCTTTCGACATCCAGCGCCTGTTGCAGCCTTTCCCGGCTAAAGGCCCTGTTGGTGCCGTACCGCCTACGGTTTCGGAATACCTGTGGCCCATCCCTTCGAGCGAACGCGCCACAAATAAAGCCATCATTCCGAACCCATAAGGGCTTTGATAGCTCGCACAAAACAGGGTGGTGTCTTGATCCACAGGACGTCATCCTGTTTTTTTATGCCTAATTTTTAGGCAGAGCCTATTTGCCCATCGTAGCAAAACGACGTAAATGTCCGCAACACCATGAACCCTTTCAAAGCCCCGCTGTCTGGAAACGGAAAGTCTAAAAGGAAGCAAAGCGCTATAGCTTAAGACGAAAATACCGGTAGCTGAAACACCTACGCAAATGATCCAAATTCTAAAAAACGCCTCTTTTTTAGCCGCTACTACCCTTCCGATTCTACTCTCGTATGTCCTCACTACCCACCCTCTTTATGCCCAACCCTCGGCCTCGCGCTCGCAGTTGGAGGAAACTGGCATCTGGAACGGTCTGTATCTCAAAGTCAAAATCTCCAGAAAAATTGGCTATTACGGCGAACACCACTATCGCGTGCGCAACCGATTGGACAACCTTACCAGCTTCGTTGGGCGCACTCGCCAAATCTATAACCGGGCCGGCATTAATTTATTCTTCAACGAATACTTCGAAGCGGTAATTGGCCCCACCCTAGTTTTTAATTTTTCTCCTGAGCCTGGCAACGAAAACTTCGAACGAGTTACTCTGGAGCCGCGCATCTGGCACCAATGGCTGTTCGCAATGCCTCCTATGGGCCGTTTCCGCCTGTTCCACCAGTTCCGATTTGAACACCGATGGCGGCGCAGCAACCGAAAAGGCGCTGAATATGAATACACCGACCGCTATCGCTACAAGTTCTTTGCCTTTATTCCGATCAACAAAAAAAGATCGAAGACGGCGCCCTGTACTTCTCGCCTAGCGCGGAAATCTTCCTGCAATCCGGCAAATCCATCGTTTATAACCCTTTCGAAGACTTTCGCACTTACAACGGCTTTGGGTACATCCTCAATTCGAACTTTACCTTCTTTGCTGGCCACATGTGGACGTTGGGTCAAAAGGCCTCCGGATTTGAATACCGAACAAGCCACATCCTTCGCTTTAATGTGCTAATAGGTCTGGACTGGAGAAAAACCGACAAGAAGATACCTCCTATCAACTTAGGCTATTAAATAACTACTGCCCACATGCAGAAAACTTATCGTTACTTCTTAATCGCACTTTTAGGCCTCTTTTTAGCGGGTTGGCTATATGTAGAAAAAAAGCAGCGCACAGCCGCTAAAAAAGCAGAAAGCCACCGACAAATAGCTGAGCAAAAAGCCGCCGGGCTTCAAGAGCAATTGACCGAAGCTACCCAGCGGCTGGAGCGCCATCAAACAATGCAAGTAGCCTTGCGCGACCTCCTGCAAAAACAAGGGCAACCGCTGCCTGAAGATTACAGCGATGATATGCTTCTATCTATCCTCAACCACTTGCTGCGGACCAAAACGCAAGAGGTGGGCAGTATTGCTGCTGAGCGCGCTCGAGTGGAAAGGCAACTGACGGAAATGAGAGGCTCGTTAGAACAAATGACGCAGATGCGCCTGGAGGCCGAACAAGCCCGAGACTCCAGCAAGCACCTCCTACAGGTGTACCAACAGCAACTCGATAGCCTGCAGGGCGAGCTGTCGCGAGCACTCCAACACTTGCAGAACACTCAATTAGACACACTAACACTTCTGTCGCCCAAAGAGGTACCGATATTCTTTTTAGGAAAATTGGTCAACGGCGAACCTGAAGGTTTTGGCATCGGCTTCTACAAAGAAAAGGGCTATTACATCGGGCACTGGAAAGGCAATCGACGGCACGGAAACGGTAAGCATTGTTACTTAAACGGCGATGTTTACGAGGGCATGTTTGTAGAAGACATCCGACAAGGTTTTGGCCGCTACCTCTTCGCCTCAGGAGAGTTGTATGAAGGCGAATGGCACAACGACCTCATGCACGGTCATGGGCGCATTACGTTTAAGAACGGCAGTTCAAAAAGCGGATTTTGGGTAGAAGGGAAGATGAAAGAGAATAACTAAGCCTTTCGAGAGCCTTCGTACAGTTCAAATTTTTGGAAGACACACTCCAGCGCCCCGTTGTAGAGTGTCATTCTTTGAGAGGGGTGAAGACCCAAGTGCTTAAGGGCATCGCGGTTGGAAGAGATGATCCAGGCTGTCCAGCCCGACCAGTGCCTTTTGAGGTGGTTGCCGATGGCTTCGTAAAACTGAGCAACGTCGTCAGTGCGCAGCCGTTCATCGTAGGGTGGGTTAGTGATGAGTACGCCGGCGGGAGCAGGAGGCACGAGTTTTTCAAACGGCATTTTCTGCACCTGAACGAGGTTTTCCAACCCCGCTGAGAGCAGGTTAATAGCCGTAGCGTTGCGAGCACGCGTGTCCTTATCCGAAGCGTAAAGGGTAAACATGGGCTTTTTTGCGCGGGCATCGGCTTCGGCTTTGAGGCGCTCCCATAGTTTTCGGTCAAAATTTTTCCAGCGAAAAAAGCCAAACGAAGATCGCGTGCGTTGCGGCGGGATGTTGGCAGCCAACAGAGCTGCCTCAATAGCGATAGTGCCGCTGCCGCACATAGGGTCTACGAAAGGGCCGGTATCGTTCCAACCCGAAAGAAGCACGAGGCCTGCAGCCAAAACTTCGTTGAGCGGCGCCTCCACAGTGTCGCGCCGGTAGCCGCGCTTGTGTAAACTGTCGCCACTGGCGTCGAGCAAAAGCGTGCACTTAGAACCGTGAATGCGCGCATGGACGCGCAAATGAGGCGCCTCTGGGTTTACATCAGGGCGACGCACATAGCGATCGCGGTAGTAATCTACAATGGCATCTTTTGTCAGCAGAGCCATGTATTGCGAATGGCGAAAAATACCCCCGGACAAGACCGCATCCACGGCCAGCGTGCCCGATACATCCAGATATTTGCTCCACTCCACTTCACCGCGCACGGCGCGGTAATAGGCTCTTTCGTTCGAGGCCTCGAAGGTGTGTATCGGAATGAGCACGCGCAGAGCCGTACGCAACTCGTAGTTAGCCCGGTAGATAAGGGCCAAATCTCCTGTACACGACACGGCCCGCTTGAGCAGGCGAACATCCGCTGCACCTAAGGCCTTTAACTCCTCCGCCAAAACAGCTTCTAAACCGTGAAAGGTCTTGACAATGATGGGTGTCCTCTCCATAAAAAGATGCCAGCAAGCGCACAATGCTTTAGAGCCTACCCGTGCTGATTTTTTGCTCCAAATGAGGGGAAGGCGCTATCTGAGCAGCTTTGCGCCAATGTGCTACGGCCTTTTCTTGTTGCCCCGTCCAGTAAAGGGCATCGCCGTAATGTTCCAGAATACCCGCATGGCGTTCCCCTCCTTGACTAAGCATCTGCTCGTAGTGCTTCTGAGCGGCCACATAGTCTTTTTTTTGCAGGAGCACTCGCCCTATTTGGTCACCAATATCTAAGATCAGAGCAGGATTATTAACCGTCATCAAGTTCGCCTGTTCTAACGAAGAGGAGGCATCGTCTAATCGGCCCTTCTCCAGAGCCGCCACACCATAGTAATAGTAAGCTAGCGGCTGATTGGGAAAGTCATCCATAGCCTGCTCCGATAGGCGCAGTAGCTCGTCGTAGTCACGTTTGCTGTAGAGAATCTCCAGCGTATTGGCCCATACCGAGAAGACGCGCGGATTGAGCTGGAGGCATTTGCGATAACGCGCCAGCGCCTCATCGTAGCGATTAGCATGATAGTAGAGGTCGCCCGAGAGGCTCCAGGCTTTTGCGTCGTCAGGGTGCACCTGTTCAGCAATATCGCCCAATTCGAGCAGCAGGGCTATGACCTCAGTAGACAACCCTTCGGCCATCTGGCTGAAGTAAGGGAACACCTGCTTAACCTTGCTGTCTATGGATATTTTCGGATCCTCGAAAACCCGCCTCAGCACTTGCAAATCGGTCAAGGTCGCACCGCCGCTCTTGCGATCGGTTAAGAGAGCCATCTTTGCCGTCTCGTCGTCGGGGGCTATGCGCAAGATTTCCTCGTATACCTTGCGCGCAGCCGCTTTATCGCCGACGGACTCATATATTTGAGCGATGCGATGCCGGTAGGTAACGCGATTCGGATAAGCATTGACCAGTCTTTGCAACTCGCTTACGGCTTTCTTTACGTCGCCCAAGCCCAGGTAAATCAGATGTTTCTTGTCGGCAATGGCCTCCGTGATGCCCGTAATCTTCTCAATTTGATCCAACGTATTTAAAGCGTCCTTGGGCCGCCCTGCCAACACTTGAAAGTAAGCTAGGCGTTCGAGAAAATCTTGATGGCGAGGCGCCTGCTTACACAGCGCTTGGTAGATACCGACAGCATCGGCGGGCTGGCCAATTTTCTCGAAAATATCCGCCTGAAGAATTTTGTACCACACGTTAGCCGGGTCGAGAGCCGCTGCCTTAGCAGCAGCTTCTAAAGCGCCGCGAAAATCGTTTTGCGCCTGCAACGCACGCGCCAAACCGTACCAAGCGGCGGCTTCGTCGCCATGAACGTCGAGGAATTTCCGGTATTTTTCCGCAGCCTTGTCGTAGTGTCCTAACTGACGCTCTAGCTCCGCCTCAATAAAAGCGCTTTGGCGATTGACCTCGCTCTCAGATACGCGTTTGGCTACACCTTGAAAGGTGTTCTGGGCCGGCAGCAAAACGATGCTCGCGCCCACAAGGAAGGAAAATATCAGCAAGCGTTGTAGCACAGTCGTTGTGTTTATGTGGTGAATGGGTAAGCATGCGCTCGAAAGCGCGCAATATGGCCTTCTAAAACCAATTGCAAAAGTACGCCAGCTCGACTATGCCGCCGCTAAACGCTTCTGCTCAGCGGCAAAACAGCAAGGCTCTTGTAACAATCAAAAATTAGCACTTTAAGCGCCAAAAGGCCCTTTGAAAGGTGTAACTCGGCCGCTCAAGCCCTGCTTGCTAAAAATTTTTTTAGAAAATTCGCTCAACAAAAGATTTATTTGATCAACAAATTAGGCTAATTTGCTTAAAAGAAAGCATCCAAAAAGCGTTTTTTTTCATAAAAATACTCCTTTTTTCCCGAAACGACCTAAGACGGCCCTACTAAACTCATCAACAAATCGATTTTTTTGTTCTTTGCTGCGCCATAAGGCTGTCGCACTTTTGTATCGTCAACGGTATGGAAATGAAAGCGCGGCCAAATTGCGCGAGACTGTTGACCAAGAGATTTGCGACTTTTCATGAGATTATACGGGAAACCGCCGCGGTGCAAACGAGTACCGCGGTTTTTTTATATTTATTTGGGCCTTCGAAAAGAGAAAAAACCAGAGGGCCGCCCGCACAGGCTTTACTTTTTCGCACTATGCAGGATGTTGCGTTTTGACTTCTCCAAAACCTAAAATAGGCCGATGGCGTGCTATTTAGCAATACGTATCGTAAGCCATCTTAAGGTTTTCCGCAATCATGTAAGCGGATCGGCCTTCGATGTGGCGGCGTTCGAGAAAGTGCACCAATTTGCCGTCTTTGAACAAGGCGATGCTGGGTGAGGAGGGCGGATAAGGAGCCAAATATTCGCGCGCTTTGGCGGTAGCTTCCTTATCTACGCCGGCGAAAACCGTCAGCAAGCGATTGGGTCGTTTGCTGTGCTGCAGCGACATTTTAGCGCCCGGGCGGGCGTTGGCCGCTGCACAGCCGCAAACGCTGTTGATAACTAGGAGGGTTACACCACTTTGATTTTCTAAGGCTTGCACTACCTCTTCTGGCGTGGTTAACGACTCAAAGCCGACGTCGGTCAGATCACGCGCCATAGGCGCTACCAATTCTATCGGATACATATTGGGTTGTGTTCGGTGTTGAAAATTGAAATTTCAAAAATATAAAAACAGCAGACGGCGCGACGGGTTCAAATCGAAGGCCTTTATTTATTTTGCTATTCAAAATGCTGCCGCCTCATGGAAAGCGCTCTACTGGAAGAAATAGCCGTACTGCTCGACAAGGGTTTTGTGGTATTCGTACATCGGCAAACTTTTGAAGTGCTCAGTTATCCCGATCCCGAGCGCTGGGGAGAGATGGATGCCATAGACAAATACGAAGCCATTCGCGAGCGCCTGGAAAAGGAAGGAGAAAATTTCATCGAGATTGAGCTGCCCTCTTCCAAAGAGTCTTTCTGCATCATGGAAGACTTTGCCCAACAAGTATCCGATAATCGTCTGCGCGAGCGCCTATTCGATGCCTTGCATAGCCGCAAGCCTTTTCGCTACTTCCGGCAAACCGTTGAGGACTCAACAGAGCGCGACGCATGGTTGGCCTTCAAATCAGCCCGGCTACAGCAATATGTCTTGGCAATATTGGCCGACAAGTGGGATTAGCTTGCGTTTTTTTTCAGAATCACAAATACCTCCGTACCTGCCCGCGGAGGAATGGAATTGTAGCAGGGGTCGAGGGTGCGGATGTGAAAAAGCGGCTCAAAGAGCGCTCGATACTCGTCGGCATGACCACCGAAAGGCGGGCCACCTTCAAAATCGCGATCGAAGAGCACGCCAGCTAGTGTTCCTCCCGAGGAGAGCAAGTGGTGCATGTGCTGGGCATATCGAGGGCGCAGCACAGGAGGGAGGGCACAAAAAAAGGTTTGCTCTAAAATGAAGTCGAACGTTTCATCGAGTTGGAAAAAGTCAATACATCGAGGGCGCAGCCGAGTGCGCCAAGAAGGATGCTCGGCGTCTAAGCGCTGTTCTAGCCGCTGTATGGCGGTAGGAGCGATATCTACGACGGTGATGTTGCTAAAGCCTTGGCTAAGTAAGTACGAGGCTTCGTAGGCATTGCCGCAACCCGGGATGAGCAAACGCAGATGGCGTTTCTCGGGCGGTATTTGATCGGCGTAGCGGCACAAAGGTGGCGAGGGTTGGCCGATATCCCAACCCGTTTGCCCCATTTGCCAACGCAGTTCCCAATCAACAACAGACATGCATCAAACTCTTTTTTATGATAACAGCAAAGTAGCCCTAGCTACCCCATTATTTTCCCTCTAAAGAGGACGCCGAGGTACAGAAATGCATTTTCCGAAAAAATGCGGGTAGCACACCTGTTCGGGGCCGCCTCATTTTTCTTTAAAATCGGATGGTGAGGCCGCCTAAGACGTTGGTGCCCAGCATAGGATAGTCTAGCCAGCGTTCACGCCGGTTATTGAAGATATTGTTGATGTCTAAGAAAAGACCTAAGTTATTAGTGATTTGCATAGCAAAGCCCGCATTGAAGTCGAGAAGTAGGTCGGTAAAGTTGGGCTGGTCGGCTTGGTTTCGAAAGGCGATGTCGTCGGCTAAATACAGTTCTCCTTTAAGGACGATTTTGCCGTCGTAAGGTCGGAACAGGAGGCGGCCATTAAACTCTAAGTTGGGCAGCCCCCAGGCTTCGTTTTCGTTGCTTAAACTGAAGGTTCGATAGCTGGCCGTTCCGGCCACCGTAAACGTATTACTAATCTGGACGTTGACGGTGCCTGAGATGCCAAAGATTTGGGCTGTATCGTAAATGGTTCGGAAGCGCGTAATGCCCGGCCGCCCAATGGAATCGTAGTACGTTTGGAAGAGGGCCAAGTCGGCGGCGTTGCCATAGGAGATGCGGCCTTCGTAGCTGAACCAGCCGAAGTTGCCTTTGGCTCCGCCGTAATATTCACGCCACGCCGTGTTGCGCAGGCGCGAGGCACGCATCTGCAAGAAGGGGTTATACTCGCTTAACGAGCGGTAGGTGTTTTTGCGCAGGTCGCCCGTAGCCCCGCCAAAAACTTGTATGCCGTCTCCCCACAAGCGCACGAGCAGCTCTGCATCAAGGAAGGTAGAAAACTCGTCGCGGTTGTTAACGAAGTTGCCGCCTATTTTCAAGCGCAAGAAGTTGAAGTGCAGCGTAAAGCTCGGCTGTAAGTATATGTTGTTCAGCTTTTGATCGGCCGTGTCGCTATATGAGGTCACGTCGGGCCGGATACCGAGGCGCAAGGCGTGTTTTCCGGCAAACCACTTGGTGGCCTGCATGTCAAAGGAGAAGCCGGTTTCTCCGTTGGAATAGTAATCGCTGAGGCGATAGAAGCGCGGCGCGAAGCTGAAGTTGAGGTCTAAGTCGTTGCGCTGGCTGTTGTAGAAACGCCCGCCGAGTTCGAGCAGGTTGAATTCTTGTCGCACCTGTTCGGGGGCGAACTGCAACGAGTCGTGGTCGTAGCCGTAAAAGAAGACGCGGTCGGCCGAGTAAGTGCCCATACCTTCTACGGCGAGGTTGTTTTCCAAATAGTAGTTGAAGCGCAGGTGCGCATCGTTGTTGGTGAAGCGCTGGTTTTCCAGTTTTTTACTGTTGGCTTGGTGATGGCGAAACCAGGCCTTGCCGTCGAATTTGTCCTTTGACTGGAAGGCGTAGCCCGCCTCGCCGTAGTAGTGGTTGGGTGCGCCAGCGCCGAGTTTGACAAAGCCGTTGTACGGTTTTTCAGGGCGCACGGTGCGCATGCTCAAAGGGCGCAGAGTGGGGGGGTCGTAAGTGACAGCTTGTGGGCGCTGCGGCACCAAGTAGTCGAAGCGCCTCGAAGAGGTATCTAATGGCGGAAGGGTAGGCGGCACGTTGATTTTGTTCGACTCCAGTAAGCGCGCGTCGAAGTCTTTAATGATGCTCACTTGTTCGGTGGGCAGGTCTCGCTGCGCCCACAAGTTCGAGAGCGGGGCGATAAAGCTGATAAGAAGGGCAATATGTTTTTTCATGACTAAAAAGAAAGCCGGTGGATAGCGGTATTTGTCTTTCGAAATAACTAAAAAGAAGAAGTGCTGGGCCAAAGAACCGTTCAATTGCCGCTCTCAAAGTCGATGATGTCGGGCGGTCGCACGCCGCGCGGCTGCTGGGAGGGTCGAAAGTTGAGCCGGTCGTATTTATTGCGCGCCTCTTGGAGGATTTGCGGGTCGCCCTTATAGTTGTCTAATACCGCTTCCAGGGCAGCGGCGGCACTGCTCTTGTCGTTTTGAGCCAGATACACGTCGGACAGTAGGATGAGGTTGCGCGCGATCCAGTCGTCGTAGCCGGCGCTGGCCTGATTAGCGTTTAAGATGAGCTCTTCCGCCTGTGGGTATTGGCGCTGCTTATACAGAATTTGGGCCAACAAGTGGTACGCCTCAGCCATGATTTCAGTAGTGGAGTTTTGCGTTACGCGCTCCAAGTGAGGGCGAGCGCGAGCCAGATCGCCGTTGTCGTAGGCCATTTTGCCCAAGTAATAGTTGGCCGTAGCGACCTGCTCAGTGGAGGCCATCGAAGCATTGGCCACTTTCTGGGCGTACTCGCTGAGGGTCGAATAGTTCTTAAGGGCATAGGCCGTGCGCATGATGAGCACCTGGGCTTCGAAACGCGAGGCCTCCGAGGTGGAGGACTCTTCCCATTTTCGGGCAAATTCGAGAGCCTCGGCATAGCTTTGGGCGTTGTAGGCCAACAGAGCGGCCTTTTCAGCAGCGCGGGTGTAGAAGCGGCTGGGGCCTTTGTTCACCACGTAGGCGTAGTCTTTTCGGGCCAGATCGGGCTTGCCAATGTTCCGATGCGCATAGCTCTCGGCGCGCAAGAAGTATGCCTGCAGCACGTATCGACCGTTGGGGAATTGTGCCAAGTAGTTCGTGAAGCCCTCGATGGCCTGTTGGTATCGGCCGTTCTGGTATTGTACCTCGGCGGCCTGGAACGTGACGCTGTCTTTAGCTGCGGTGGTGACGTTGTAGCCCGGCACAGTGGCCAGAAAGGCGAAGTACTCGTCGGGTCGGCCTAGGTCGCGCACGTAAATTTCTTCGAGCGCTGCCAGGGCGTCTTTGGCCTCGTTGGCCTCGGGGTTATTGGCCATGACCTGCTTGTAGTAGTTGATGGCCGCTGTGGTGTTCCCTTGGTTGTAAGAGATGAGGCCCAGTTTGAGCAACGACCGATTGACGAGGGTAGAGCGGTTGCGGTAGTCGGTTACGATGCGGCGGAAGGCTGCGATGGCCTGTTCGTTGCGCCCTAATTCGATGTAGGTGTCGCCGATGTGGAAGAGCGCATCGTCGGCAAAGCGGCTGTTCGGATACTTCGATACCAAATCCTCCAGCGCGATGATTTTGTCGAGCGGGGCACCGGTCAGCCCCTTGATGATGGCTTTTTGATAGAGGGCGTATTCGAAGCCGTCGCTTTTGCGCTCGATGGCTTCGTTGTAATAGGCCAGTGCCTCGCGGTATTGGTTGCGCTTGAAGTGGCAGTCGCCTGCGCGCAAGATGGCATCGGTTAGCACGGCCGTTTTAATTTGATCTGATTGGATGTTCCGCAGTTCGCGCTTAATGCCATCTACAGCGGCCTTGAAGTGGGTAAGTGCTCCCGGAAAATCGTTCATTTTCATCAGGTTATAGCCCTGAATGTAGTTGGCCATGTAGAGGCTGCTTTCCTCGGGTAAGTCGTTGTAGATTTTAGCCTGCGTCAGGAAGGAGGCTAGGTGATTTTTACTGAAGTTATACTCGCCCTTTTCGTTAGCGATGGCGCCCAGCCAGAAAGAGCACAGGGCGGCCGTGCGTTTGTTGATGGGGGTCTCCAAAGACTTGTTGAACATGCGGCGGGCTTCTTCGGGTTGGCCGTTTTGGTACAGCTGTAAGCCTCGCAAGTAGGTTACCTGTTGATAGATTTCGTTGAGGCGAGCTGTGCGGCTGGGTATTTTTTCTAAGGTAGCAATGGCCCGCTCGTAGTCGCGCGTACTGAGAAACATTTCACCCAGCAGCGCTTGCGCATCTTCGTAATGGCGCGAGCTAGGGGGTATGCTTTGTAGAGCTACCAGGGCGTCGCGGTCAAACTTCAGCTCAATGCTCAGCTTAGCGTAGTTGATCTGTGCATCTTCTTTAATAGCCGGAATGAAATCCATGGCTGCTGCTTGCCCGAAGGCCGTACGAGCGGCAAAGCGGTTGTTGGTGCGCAGATAGCAATCGGCCAAGTGGTATAGGCCGCTTTGCCCCATAGCGTTGTTGCGGTCGTGCTTGGTTTGGGCTTCAAAGTTGGCAATGGCCTGTTGGTAGAAACCCGACTGATATTGTGCATAGCCCAGTTGGTAGAAGTCGGCAGAGTTCATAGGAGCGCCTTCTTTGGCCGCAAATTCCAAATAAGGGAGGGCGCGCTTAAAGTCTCCCTTTTCGAAATACGCTCGGCCTACCAGCTGGTTCAACTCAGCGCGGTTGCGCACTTTGTCGTCCTGGGCTTTAGCGCTGCCGTAGGAAATGACCTGGTCGTACTTCTTTTGGGCAAAAAAGATCTGTGTCAGGTGATAGGGTACGCTTTTGCCGTATTCGGGCGAGTCCTCACAACGCCGAAAGGCGGAAGCGGCTTCGTCGTAGCGGCCTTCCAAATAGGCACAAGAGCCAGAGTAATAGTTGGCCGCGTAGTACCACGTACTGCGCGGATTTTCGCGCAAAGGGGCGAAGGCGGCTTTTGCCTGCGCAAAACGCTTCGTCACGAAGTAGCTGTACCCCTGTTTAAAGCGAATTTCGTCGCGCACAGCGCTTGAGGCCGCTTCTTTTGGTGCCATGTCGTAGTAGGCAATGGCCTGGTCGTATTTTCGGCTATCGAAGTAGTAGTTGCCGATCTCCAGAGCCGCCTGGCTGGCTTCGGGTGAAGGCGCTTGAGCACGCAGGATATCGAAGACCAATTTTTCTGCTTCGGGGTGCTCCATGCGCACGGCGCACTTGGCAAAATGCAGCTCTGCATCGGCCTTTAGGGCCGTCCATTCTGGCTCATTGACCGGTCGAAGCAGTTCCATAGCTTCGCGAAACTCCTTTTGCGCTAGCCCATAAAGGCGCCGGTCATACAGGTCTAACCCTCGCTTGTAGGCAGCGTTGGCTTCAGTGTAGATGGTAGTCTGCTGTGCTTCCAAACAGTAGGGCAGCCCTAACAACCATAGGGCAAGGGTGCTCTTCCAGAAAAATCTCATAGGAGGAGTTAATTTTAAAAAAAGAGATGGTTACTGCGTCCAGGTGTTAAACAACGCTTCCTTCCGCTCCTTCATTTCTCATTTTAGAGCGATGAGAAAAAACAAGAACCGTGCTGCGAAATTAGTGCAGCTCGCGTATGTTTGTTTTTTTATTCTTTTGTATCGCCGTGGCGAAATACCGGCTTTAGAAGCCGGGAACCACAGCCTCCTCCTGGTCTATCTAAAACTTTCTTCGCATAGACTTAGCTGCTGAAACCTTAGCCCGACGTCGTATCTTTTACTTGGGGATCGGTGTCTACAGCGTTTTCCTCCTGCTGGCTGTGGTGTTCTACCTGGAGCGCATGGCGTTGTTAGACATGGCTTTTCAGGGCTTTCACATTTTGCGCACTGGCGCGCTGCAAATCCAGAGTGGGCGCTTTGGTGCGGCGGGCACCCAAGTTTTTCCCTGGGTAGCCCAGATGATAGGACTTCCGCTTCGAGGGGTGCTGCTGTCTTATTCATTGGGCCATGTGCTCTACTACACTGCTCTTTTTGCCGTCGTCATGCTGGGTTTTCGGCAGTGGCGCTGGGGGGGTATCTTTTTGCTACTGGGCACCTTGATGACCACGCACACCTTTTATTGGCTGTCTGAAATGCCGCAAGGGCTGGCCTTTTTGGCCGCTTTGTTGGCCTGGGCGCATACACGCCAGACTCCTCGAGATTTCCGGTGGTGGGAATACCCACTGCTGGCGAGCGCCGTAGTTACTGCCTTCTATTTCCATCCTCTTGTGCTGCACGCCTTCGCCTTCTGCGCCGCTTACTGCTGGCTCGACGCGTACGCGCCGCGCGGACAGAAACAAAACTACGCTTTGCTGGCCGGCTTTTTCGCCGCTTGCTTTGTGGCGAAATATTTCGTGCTGCCCTTAGATTGGTACGACAACATGGCTATGGAGCGCTCGCGCGCCTTTGCCGAGCTGTGGCCTCATTGGTTTGACCTCAAAAGTCAGCGCGACTTTTTGCGGTGGCTCCAGTCCGACTATTGCCTGCTGGCACTCATAGTAGTATTCAACACCGTTTATTTTTTGTGGCATCGGCGCTGGGGGTTGGCGATGCTCTCGGCTTTTGGGCCTGTGGCGTTTGTTTTCATGGTGAACGTGCCACACCACTCCGGCGCGCCGCAGTTTTACTTAGAAAATCTGTATCTGCCGCTGGGTATTATGGCGGCTGTGCCTTGGGTGTTTGGCGTACTTCCTGGCCTCTTGCCCCCGGAGCGGATGTGGATGCCCATAGCCGTTGTGTTACTGATAGGGCTAGTGCGCATCGCCTTGGCGCACAAAACGTGGACAGTACGCCTACAATGGGAACGCGATTTCCTGCAAAAAACGGCCCAGATGGAACACCGGAAATGGCTCATTGCCGAGCAACAAGTGCCCATGGATACGCTCATCATGTCGTGGGGCTCTGCTTTCGAATTCCTCATGCTCTCCTCTTTAGCAAGCCCCGACAGTAGCCGGTGCTTGCTCATCGACGAAGATCCTCAGCGTTTTGAGTCGTCGCGCACCCATCCTCGGCTGTTTTTGGGTGAATTTAAGAACTATCCTTTCGAGGCCTTGCCCGCGCGCTACTTCCGCCCACGAGACACTACCGAGTATCGCTACTGGATGCAATGACGAAGCAATGCCTCAACTGTTGAGATTTTTAACACTTAGTTACGGCCGTATGTCTGAGACCGATTGGGCTACCCTGCTAAAAGGCGCTGGCCCGCCTTGGTGCGGATGCAAAGACGGGTCAGCGCTTTTACTGGTACTGGTGGAGGTATCTGAGGCAGCCTTTACTCTTGCATCACAAACATCTTCTTAGTTGCGCTGTGAGTGGGCGTATCGAGCTGGTAGAACAGCAAGCCAGCGGGCAATTCGGCGCGGTGGAGCACCGTGCTGTTGAAGCCGGCCTGAAACTGCCCCTTAATGCGCTTAACTAAACGACCTTCGGCATCGCTAATGGTCAGGGTAGCTTCTGTAGCCTGAGGCAAATAGAAGACGATGGTGGTAAAGGTGCGCACCGGGTTGGGCGTGTTCTGCATAAGCTCAAACTCAGCGGCAGATGCCGATTCCGAGCTGCTTCCGAAGCGGAGCGCCAGAGCGGTCTTTTGACCGTCTACGGTGTAAGCTTCTGCGGGGGTGATGTGGCTGTTGAGGTAGAGCATTTGACTAAGCACGCCATCGCGACGAGCGCGAAACTGGAGCACAAAGCCCTCGCCGCGGTCTAAGGCCGCCGTCAAAGTGTGTTTATCGTCAAAGGCGGCGAAGTGTTCGCGCGAGAGGTTTTCACTGGGGAAGATGTCTATCAGGTCCAAGTCCGGATAGGTCAGTGTAAATTGGTAGGCTATGGTCTGTTCGGGCCGGAAGGCTACGGTGAACAACTCTCCTGCCTTCACGTGGCGGTCGTCTAGGAGTAAAAAGGTCGTTCCTGAGGTGCGCTCCTGAGCAGCGTTGACATGAGCAATGGCGTTACCGCTGACGTCGCCTACTTTAACAGCGACAAAATCTTCATTTAGGCGGTCGGCCAGCACCTCCATCACCTGAATTTTTTCTGGGAACACCGTCAGGAACGGGTTGGTTGGGTCAGGGAAGTCGAAATTGCTCGGCAGGAAACGCCAGCTGGGAGCAGCCGGTAGTTCAGTGTAGATGCCTAAGATGAGTTTGCGCAGTTCCACGAGGTCGAAGGTGGTGATGGAGCGGCTACTATTGGCATCGGCAGCGATCATTTTGTAGGGGCTGCTCAGCGGCTCAAGACCGAGGATGTGCTTGTTGATGAGCACCAAGTCAAACGTAGAGACGCCGTTGAGTGGGCTGTCGTCCTTTGTCGGTATAAGTTCGTACGAGGAACCTAAAGGTAAAGCACCCGCAAAGGTGTAGTGGCCGTCAATATCGGTGGGCACAATGAGTTGTGCGGGCGGAATACCCGGCGCACCAAAGGTGACATTCATTTTGACTTGGGCATAAGAGACGCCCTCCTGCTTTTCCGTTTTCAGCGTGCCGGCAACGCTTGCATTTTGGCCGCTGCATACTCCCATATTGTCTTGAATGTTGACTTGGGCCAGGCAGAAATCGGCATTGCCGGCCAAGTCCCTGGACCAGACTTCCACCTCTTGCGGTCCCAATTCACTGCAGGTGAAGGTTACGGTTTTTTGCGGCTGTCCGTTGGGCAACAGCGGAAAACCTTGCCCCACTCCTTTTTTGCGAATAGCAGTGATGAGTTTATCGGCAGGGGTGCAATTGTCGAAGGTGGATTGCAAGAAGTCGGCCTCGTTGAGCGTAATCATCTTGGTGGGCATCAGGTTGACGTTAATGTCCTTGCAGACGATCGTGGGCTTTTTGCAGTCCTTCACTTCGAAGAACCATTCGCAAGTCTGTTCGTTTCCGCAGCCGTCGTCCACAAACCAAACGATTTTATGCACACCGTAGGGCAGTTCGGGCACCGTGAAGGTATTGGGCGACTGTTGCGTATTCCAGCGGACGGCGGCAGTCTTCTTATTACCACTTGTCGTTACCTGCAAAGCAAAGCCGTACTTTTGGTTGGGCGGCACGGGGCGGAAGTCGAACTGGCGCGCTTCGCCACCGGTATAGTTGGGGGTGTTCGCGTTGTTGTAGTTCACGCGATTCCAACCCAAGCCGTTTATGCCTGTTTGCGTGCTGCTGATCACCGTTTCATGCGTGCCGTTGCCGTCGAGGTCTAAGCATAGCAGATAGCGGAAACTGACGTTTGCCCCGGAGCAGAGGTCGGTGGCGGTGATGTTCAGGTCAGTAGGAGCTTCGCACAGGTCGTGGCTGCTTGTGGTTGCATCCCACCAGTAGTTGGCGTTCCACAATTCGGCGTCGTTGTTCGTAACGTCGCACACTACATCTGGGCTGGGTTTGCAATTTTCAATGACGGGCTTTTGGTTGTCAATGATTTTAATGATTTGCCTGTAGCGGTAGCCGTTGGTGTTAGCGCTCCAGTAGAGGGAGAAGTTGGTCGGTGGCGCTCCGGGCGTGAGGGCAACCACTGTGGGCGCCCACGGGGCTGGGGTTCCCAGGGGCGATACGGTCGGGCCGGGTAAATTAGAAGGATGGTTGGCCGTGGCGTTTGGCTCAGGGTTGGGCACCTGAGTCAGGCCTTGGTTGGGGTTGTAGCTGCACCAGTTGATGATCGTCCACGTGCGCTCGATGAGGAAGCAGGCATCGGGAACGACGGTGAAAATTTCGTCTTGGTAAGAGACGGCCAGCGCTTCGCAATCTTTGCCAAAGAAGGTCGGTTGACCGTAGTTGCCCGTGCCGTCGCAAGAGGTAACGATGACATCATTGGGGAAACGGACGAAATAGTCCTGTTCATAGTTTACGAAGATGCGCTGCGAGCAGCTTTGCGTGTTGCCGCCGCAGTCTTTGACGCAAAACGTGCGCGTGATGGTGCCGCGATTGCATAGCGTGTCGAATAGGGCGAGGTTAACGGTTTGCACGATGGTATCCACGCAGCAGTTGTCTGTGCCTTGCGCCTGGCCGTATTTCGACAACGATGGGTCGAAGTTTTCGCAGGAGACCGTAACGTTGTTGGGAGCAGTACAGGTAGGCTTGAGTTTGTCCTCTACCGTTACCTGAATCATGCAGTCGTTGGCGTTGTCTTCGCCAAATTCGAGGGATACCTCGCCGCTAGGCACCGAGATATCGTAAACGCGAAGGATAACAGTAATGCTCTTGCCCACGTCTTCGCAGCAGAAGCGCACTTGGTCGTAGAAGCGGTCGTTGGGTTGGCAACCGTTAGCATCCATTCGGCGCGCCTTAAAGCGCACGGTAGGCGCGCAGTTGTCGTAGGAGCCTTTGTCGAAGGTGCTGGCATTGACGAGAGAAACACCCGAAGCGCCTAAGGCTACTTTGGTGAATTCAACACACACTGCATTAGGAGGTGTCTGGTCGGCTACAGTGACAAGAAACTGGCAGGTTGAGGTATTGCCACAGTCATCGCGCACCACGTATCGCATGAGGGTGTTGCCCAAAGGCAGCCCTTGGGCAATGCCGAATACCCCTAAAGTATCGGGTAGCCAGGGGTTGTTACCCGGAAAATTCTGCAGCGTACCGGGCAGCGTATGCCCAATGCCGTTGATGGTGTATTCAGCCCAGATGTCTTTGATGCGCGAGCAATTGTCCTCGATGAGGATGTCGGGTAGGTCGAGGTCGCGCACGCAGTTCCACGGGTTGGTGTTGACGGTTATGTCTTGAGGACAGTCCACCACTGGCCCTTGATCGTCTTGTACCTTTATGAGCTGAATATGCTGGCGCGGGTTTGTCCCTGGGCTGGTGGGCAGGCACCAATCGAGTACTGTCCAGGTGCGCAGAATCTTGCGCGAACCGTCGCAAATAGGCAGGGTTTGGTCGGTGTAAGCGATGCTCAGCTCACAAAACGTGTTTTGCGGGAAAAGCGGAAATTGACGGCCGAACTCCGAAATGAAAGGCACGCCGGTATTGGCCGGGTCAGTGTCCGGATTTTCGCAAGAGACGGTAATATCTGCCGGGAATTGTACGGCGTTGGCGTTGCGGCGCTGAAAGTAGATGAACTGCGTGCACGAGGCCGAATTGCCGCTTTGATCCACAGCCGTCCAGGTGCGGCGGACATAAGCGCTGATGTTGGTCAGCCCATTGACTGTGCCGTTGCAAGGCAGGTCGGTAAATGCATCTATGTACGACAGCGTGGCGTTGCCACAGTTTTCCACTACGTTGGGATAAGCAGCGCTGATGTTGAGCTCGTTTTGCAAGTATTGCGGCGTGTAGTTAGTAACCCCACACACCAACGTAATGTTGGTGCACGCGATTTGGGGAGCCAGTTTGTCCTCCACCAGGATGTAGCCCCAGCAGCTGTTGCCGCTGTTGAGGTCGCGTACGCGCACTTGGAGGGTCTGATTGATATGGTTCGCATTCACGACGCCGGGAACCCAAACACCGTTCACTTTAATTTCGACGACAAAGTTGCCGTTTGGGCAGCCATTGCCTTCTAAAATCATGTCTGGGTCTATGGGCACTTCGCAGTCTTCATCCAGAGAGATCTGCACAAAATTGTTGCACGACATCGTACATTGCGCTTGGGCGGGATAGGCCGCACCGATGGCGAAAAAAGCCCATAATGCCCACTGAAAAACGGTCAGAGTAAAGCGATTCTGATTCATGTGATTAAGCCAATTGGATGAAACCATAATACTGGGGGGAGATTACGCGGGAGAGCACATGCCCCAAATTTTGAAATAAAGATATTCACTCAGTCTTTCTCATTTGTCAAAAAGAATGCCCTCTTCATCAAAAGAGCCTTCTCCCCGCCAGTATTTTTTTTACGGCGGAGAGAAAGCAGGTTTCGTGCCATTTTTTTGAGGGGGCGTCAGACAAGATGGTTCTCCAGGGCTATTTTGACCACTCCAGCCGTGCTGTTGACCTTAAGTTTGCGCATGATGTTCTTTCGATGCACGCTGACGGTTTGGTCGCTAATGAAGAGCTGCTGGGCGATTTCCTTGTTGCTCATGACTTGAGCAATGTAGCGCAGTACTTCCATTTCGCGACGCGTTAGGCCGTATTTGCGAGCAAAGCGCGTATCGGGCAAAGTGGGGTCCATACCCAACCCCGCCATTTGTTCGTTAAGGGTGAGGCCGGGGCCTAAGTGAGTTTTCCCCATTAAGACTGCTTCGATGGCACAGAAAAGATCATCAGCGAAAACGGATTTGGGGAGAACACCGTCTGCACCGCCGCGAAAAGCAGCTTTCAGCAGACGCACGTCATCGTTATAGGTAAACAGCAGAATTCGCCCATAGGGATACGTTTTGCGAAGGCTAGATAGTGTGTTGGCTACCTCGCCTCCCAGTAGGGTGATGTCTAACAGCAGTAAGTTGGGTTGCTCTTCAGACAGTAAGGGCAGCAGATCAGAAAGCTGCGAAACGACGCCCCGAACTTCGAAGCGATGATGGCCGCTTCCCGACGCAAGGGCTTGCTGAAGCCCTTCCACGAAAATAGGCTGCGAGTCGGCGATAACAACGCTGAGCGTTCTCACTGCAGAAGTGGTCATATCGTGTGTGTAGCGTACAGAGAAGGGGCAATTTCCGTACCAGCCCGGGCGCTTTTAGCTTCGAAAGGGAGCCGCGAAGAAGGGCTGCGCAGCGTCCTGTCTGGCGGGCGACAAAATTGCGGGTAGCAAGGTTGGCAAAATTGTTGCCGCCTTATGGTGGTCGAAGTACGCTCAAGCCCTAGCGTTCGAGGCCCAAACCCATGCACTGAGCAAAGCATCGTTGAAAGAAAGTTAAAGAAATGCACATGAGAAAAGTTGGAACGCCATTCCTCTTCTTGCTTTTGCTGGTCTGGGCCTGTCAGCCTGAGAAAAATTCTTCAGCGTCGGCTCACCTGACCTATCAGGCACAGCGCTACGAGGGGCGCTTCCTCAACGAATGGATAGCCCTAACGCTCTCCGCCATTCAAGAGCAAAAGCTTAGCCCTCCGGAGGCAGCCCGCGTTTTGGGATACGTAGGCCTGACCGCTTGGGAAGCTATTTGTCGCGGAACACCCAATGGCCAAAGCCTAAGCGGTCAAATCCGCGATTACGAGGCTCCTCCCTTCGATCCCAACAAAGTGTATGACTGGGGCCTTGTATTGTGCTCAGCCATGCGCAGTGTATTGCCCGAGGTATTGGAGAACATGACTAACAACCAACGCTCAGCCTTGGAGTTGCTTTTTGCCGCCCAAGAGGACACACTCGCTCAAAGCGGCATTAGCGAGCGCATCCGCCAAGACTCGCGCTTTTGGGGCGGTCGCATTGGCGCCACCATCGCTGCGCGCGCCCGACGCGACGGACGCTCTGCCCTGCGGCACATTACGCCAGCACTGCCTCAGCGCAATGCCGAACATCCCCAATATTGGCTGCCCACACTACCCGACCAAAGGGCTGTAGAGCCACTGTGGAGCCAGGTAAACACCTTTATTTGGGAGCCTGGCATCTTCTGCCTACCACCCGCTCCACCGCCCTACAGCACGGTTAAGTCCTCAGAATGGTATCTACAAGCCCAAGAAGTAGCCGATGTTCCCAAAACGACCGCTAACCGCATCATCGCCTTTCACTGGGAAGACGGCCCTGGGCGCTCGAGCACTCCTGCTGGCCATTGGTTCAACATCGCTCGTCAATTATTGGAGCGCAGCAGCAGTAACTTGGCGGATTGTGCCCGCCTCTACTGCATGTTGGGCTTGGGCGCTGCTGACGTCAGCTCGCTGTGCTGGTTAGTTAAATATCAATACTTTCTCTTGCGCCCTATCACCTACATCCGCGAAAACGTAGATCCAAATTGGCAGCCCCTTATCTTCACACCTGCCCATCCAGAATACTTGAGCGAGGGTGCCGCCATAGCTGCCGCCTGCTCCGAGTTGTTGATCCGCCAATTAGGCGACTCTGGACTTGTGGACCGAACCCACTTAGGTAGCCTTTTATTCACCCCTGAAGGCGGCCCTTTTGTCTTGCCCGAACGCACGTTTGGCTCCGTGCGCCAAGCCGCTCAAGAAGCCGCCTTTGCACCTGTACTCGGCGGCATACATTTTCGACGCTCCTGTGAAGAAGGGCAGCGCTCTGGCCGCTGTATTGCCGAGCAGCTCCTGCAGCATCTCCAGTTTGTGCGTTAGGGAAAATCGCTTTTTTTTGCCTTGAGTTGTTGTAGACAAAAAAAACAGCGGGTAACGATGCCACTGTCTTCAAAAGGCACCTTCTTTGGCAGCAATATCTTTGCTCACCTTAGCGCATGAACGCACCCTCCCATCCACATCTGTTTTCCCCACTCGATTTGGGCTTCACCACCTTGCCCAATCGCCTGCTGATGGGGTCTATGCACACCGGCCTTGAGGACGCAAGCGACCTGTCGCGCCTAGCCGCCTATTTCGCTGCTCGCGCCCGAGGAGGCGTAGGGTTGATGGTTACTGGCGGCATTGCTCCCAACAGGCGCGGATGGTTGGCGCCTTTTAGCGCCAAAATGACTACTGTGGCCGAGGCCAAGCGCCACCGCACCGTCACAGAGGCTGTGCACGCCGAAGGCGGCAAAATCGCCCTACAACTCCTGCATGCTGGCCGCTACGCCATGCACCCCCTGCTGGTGGCACCTAGCCCCTTGCGCGCCCCTATCTCACCCTTCCGCCCGTGGGCAATGTCGCCTCGACTTATCCGCGAAACCATTCGCGACTTCGGCCACGCTGCTGCTTTAGCCCGCGAGGCCGGCTACGACGGCGTCGAAATCATGGGCAGCGAGGGCTACCTCATTAACCAGTTCATCGCTCCGCGCACCAACAAGCGCACCGACGAGTGGGGTGGCTCCGCCGAAAACCGCTTCCGCTTCCCTATTGAAGTGCTTCGAGCCGTCCGCCAACAAGCTGGGCACGACTTTATCGTCATCTTCCGCCTCTCTATGCTCGACCTCGTCGAAGATGGCAGTACCTGGGACGAAATCGTCGCCTTAGCTCAAGCACTCGAACAAAACGGGGCTAACCTGCTGAACACCGGCATCGGCTGGCACGAAGCCCGCATTCCAACCATTGCTACGGTAGTGCCTCGCGGTGCTTATGCTTGGGTAACGGCCCGCCTGCGCTACGCCGTACGCCTCCCACTCATCGCTACCAACCGCATCAACACTCCTGAAAAAGCCGAAGAAATCCTCGCCTCCGGACAGGCCGACATGGTCAGTATGGCCCGCCCCCTATTGGCCGACCCCGATTTCGCCCGCAAGGCCCGCGAAGGGCGCTCCGAAGAGATCAACACCTGCATTGCTTGCAACCAAGCCTGCCTAGACCACATCTTTGCCGGAAAGCCAGCCAGTTGTTTGGTCAACCCGCGCGCCTGCCGCGAAACAATACTGCCTATCCCTATTTTTAAACCTGAAAATGCCCGCCGGCGCATTGCAGTGGTAGGCGCCGGCCCTGCCGGCATGTCGTGTGCTGCCGAATTGGGTGAAATGGGCTTTCAAGTGCATCTTTTTGAAGCTGGCAATGCACTGGGTGGACAGTTCAACTTAGCCAAACGCATCCCGGGAAAAGAAGAGTTCGCCGAAACCATCCGCTACTTCAGCACCCGCCTCCGAAAAGCCAATGTACAGGTGTTCCTGGGCCGACGCGTCGGCGCAGCAGAGCTGGCAGAGGGCGGCTTCGAACACATCGTACTGGCCACGGGTGTCGTCCCACGCCAGCCATCGCTGCCAGGCATCGAGCACCCCAAAGTCTTGTCGTACTTAGACGTCTTGAACGGCACCCAACGCGTGGGCCAGCGCGTGGCTATCATCGGCGCCGGCGGCATCGGCTTCGATGTAGCCACCTTCCTGACCGTACTGCCACACTCCAGCCCAGAAGAATACTGGCGGGAATGGGGTATAGACCCCACCTACGCCCGCCGCGGCGGCTTAGGCGAAGCCGAAGTAACCTCTACTGGCCGACAACTGTGGCTGCTGCAGCGCACCCGCGGCAAAATGGGTGCACGCCTTGGCAAAACCACCGGTTGGGCGCATAGGCTCGCCCTCAAAAAACGCGGCGTCCAATTTTGGAGCGGTGTCGAATACCACCGCATTGACGACGAGGGCCTCCACCTAACGGTCAACGGCCAAGCACAAACCCTGGCGGTAGACCACATCGTCCTTTGCGCTGGACAGGAATCCCTAAACGACCTACAAGCTCCGCTCGAAGCCGCCGGCCTAACCGTTCACTGCATCGGAGGGGCGCGTCTGGCCGCCGAACTCGACGCCGAGCGCGCCATCGAAGAAGGCCTGCACTTAGCGCTAAAAATCGGGCAGATGGCCTGACACCCCTGCCCGATACCGTCCAAAGAAAAAATTTCGCATTATTCGTACGCCAGCAGCCAAAGCTGCTCCTTTTGAAATAGCTTAACGGATCAACGTTACATCGCCCTTCAGTAGCTCGACCCAGCCATCGAGGTATTCCACTTCGGCATACCAGGCAAATACGGCCGGATTGAGCGGCTGGCCGTTGTGGTAGCCATCCCACCCTTCCGAAAAGACATTGGGCGAAAACGCGTACCGTTCAAAAACAAGCTCGCCCCAACGGCTGTAGATGCGCAAGACGCGAATTTGACGCAAAAGACCAGGGCGAGCATAAAGGGTAAAATACCGGTTTTCGGGCCATGGTGCCTCCGGATGGAAGGCATTAGGCGCATAGACGTCATCGCGTACGACGCTGACCAAGACGCGAGCCTCTGAGCGGCACCCGTTCTCCGTGGTAAACGCCACAACGTAAGGAGTGGTGCGCAGCGGACGCACCCACAGTTCCGTGCAAGTGTCGCATCCTGACAGTACAGCAGTGGGATTGACCCAGTGAAAGCGCACTGCACCAGAGGCACTGGCCAAAGGCGGTATGGCTACCCGCAGCCAGGCGCTGTCACCCAACCAAATAGTAGTATCGGCGAAGACGTCGCCCAACAATGCTGGCAGTGTAGGCATCGAAAAAGAGTAGGCAAAGCGGCAGCCCGCCGAGTCCACAACGTTGAGCGTAAGGGGGCCGCCGCCTATGCCATTAAAGCGCGGTACATCAGAATTAGGCGTTCGGTTGAGGCCGTAGCGCGTGCCGGGCGGAAAGCCCGATACAGACAATAGACCATTGGCCCGATCGGCGCAAGGTTGACGTTCTACTTCAAACGTTGGCTCATAGGGTGCCGGCTCGCGCACTTCAACGTCGGTCTGTAGCGTGCAGCCGTTGGCGTCGGTCAATGTCAGTGTGTAGTCACCTGCTGCCAAGTTTTGAGCGGAAGCGATACTACTTCCACTCGACCAAACATAGTTGTATGGTGGAACACCTCCAGAGGGCTGCGCCACGACACCGCCGCTATTTTCGCCAAAACAGCGCACGTCGGCAACACTCAAGGTGACCAATAAGGAATCGGGCTGCGTTACCGAGGTCGAGAGGAGTGCCGTGCACCCCTTAGCATCCGTGAGGACAAAAGTATAAACACCCACTACTAGCCCTGTCAGCGGTGAAGTTACCGGTTGGCCGCCTTGGACAAACTGGTACGGAGCAGATCCTCCTTGAGCCGCCAGCTCAATGCGACCATCACTGCCGCCAAAGCACCGCACTGGCCGAGCTAGAGCCTGGCCTACCAGCAGAGGTGGCTGAGCTATTTCCACTTGTAAAACATACGTGCAACCTAAAACATCGGAGACCGTAACGGTGTAAACCCCCGCCTGGACCACAATACCGGCAGCTGCGGTGTTATCGGACCACTGATAGGCAAACGGCGGATACCCCGAAGCCAGCACCTCGGCGCTCCCCCGACCGCCAAAACAGTCGGCCGAGTCGGCCCTGACCGATACCTGCGACGTCAGCGTTTGAAGCACCGCATCGGCACTAACACTACAACCATTAGCATCTATCACCACCACCGTGTGCGCACCACCAGAAAGCCCGGAAAGCTGTTGTGCAACGCCCCCTGGCGGCTGATCGTTGACGCGATACGGCGCCACCCCTCCTGAAACCAGAACATCGATGCGGCCATTGGCCCCTCCGATACAGTGCTCGTCCTCGAGCGCTAGCGACAACAGCAAGGGCATCGGCTCAGTGAGCTCAACCGCAGCTATTGTCGTGCAATTGTTAGCATCCGTTAGGGTAAGTGCATATACCCCTGGAGGCAAATTCGCCGGGTTCGGCCCGCTGCCTGTAGGCGACCACGTATAGGTATAAGGCAATACACCGCCTGCAGCCACAGCGTTAATGGCACCATCAGTGGCGCCAGCACAGGAAACGCCAAAGCCGTTGTGCTCTAGGGCTGTCAGTTGTACACTTAGAGGCGCCGGCTCCTCAACGACAGCCGTCAGGGTATCCGTACAGCCCAGCGAGTCTAAAACGATTAAACCATACGTCCCAGCGGGCAGTTGGGTCAATTGGCTGTCGGGGCTGGCTCCTGTGTCCCAAAGGAATTGCACGGGCAGCAATGCCCCTTGCACTGAGGCTATCAGCACACCTGTGCTGTCGCCCGCACACGATACAGGCACAGCCGTTAAGCTCGCTTCTACTTTGCGCACTAAAAGGCGCACTGTATCGAAAGAGGTGCAGCCCTGAGCACGCGTTGTCTGCAAGACGAGCTGCTCCTGGTGCTGAAGCGATGCATCGAAAGGCCCCAAATAGCGGTAGGTCGGATCAGCAATTGTGCCATTGCTCAGCGAAGCCGATGCCGGCGACCAGCTGTACGTCGCGCCGGTTAAAGGCTCAGCCCCTAAATGCGCTATCTGCCCAGCACAAAGCGTTTGGTCCTGTCCAGCATTGCGCAGCCGCACAAACGGAAGATACACGGTGTCGGGCTGACAAGCGCAGGCCGTATCCGCCAGCACCACCCACAGCCCTGAGCAACCTTGTGCTGCCGATACCTCAGCTGCGAAATCAAAGCCACTAACCGCACCGGGAAGCAAGCCATCCGTGGGAATTGCAAACGACGTCAGCAGCGAATCCGTCGGATCTAACTGGCCGTCTTGGTCAGCGTCTAAGCGCACTTGAAGGGTCAGCAAGCCTCCACCAATTATCGTTGACACATTCTGAACGCGCACATGCAATTCCCAACGCTCCAAATGAGCACTTGCCGATGTAGCAACCCCGTCTAAGCCGACAAACTGGTAAACAGGTTTTTCCAAACTCAAAAAAGCAGAGTCCTCCAACATCGTGAAATCTACAGCACAGCTGAGAGTACCGCACGGCAAATCCACCGCCTGAAGCATCTGCACCAAAACGGGATACATTTCTGCACAAGTTGCCGAAGGCACTGTTTGGCGCACTTCCAGGCTGAAAACGATGGAGTCGCCGGCTCCTACGCCCTCAGAAAGAGCAAAGGTAAGAAAGCGATGAGCGCCCGCCGCCACTACAGCAGGTTCGGCCACTGGGCCATGGCGCACTGCCTGCAAGCTGCCGGGCACATATTGAAAACTCTCGGGCAACATCAGGCGCACTTTTTCATTCGACTGTGTCGGGCCGAGATTGCCCGGGTTAGTAATGCGCACGCGCAGCGGTATACGGCCGCAATGGGTGGCGGGCTTGGGTGCCGTCAAGGCTATGAGGTAATTATTCGTCTGCGTCGGCGCACCGAGAATAGCCATTTTAGGCGCAGCAAAAAAGCTGGTCTTTTTCTCCACCCCCACACAGGCATTTTGCCAAGCTGCGCCGTAGCGGATGTATGCAGCGTCTAAGTAGTTGCAATCGGTTACTACGTTGAAGCGAAACACTAAGAGGTTTCTGGGCGAAGCGCTTAAACCCGGTAAAGCCTCGATGGGCAAAGGCAACTGCGCCAAGTCTACCGCAATATACAAGCCCTCAGGAGTTACCTGGGGGTCGGGTAGCGACACAGCAACACCCTCGTATTCAACGGAAAGACTGCCCGGCACATAAGCCTGGCCAATTTCGGGCAAGTGCACCTGTATGGCGATGTCGTACATGGGCCCTTCACCTTGATTGACCAAGTAAATCTCATAAGGCACTGGCGAACAAAGAGCTACAGGCGAAGATGGGCCAAAAGCGATGATCTGGGGAAGGGCATTCTGAGCGCGGAAGTACAACTCCAAATCTTGCTTAAGCAAACATGGCTCGCTCTGACCGGCGCACTGAAAGCCCACCCGAAGATGCAGCGTATCCGACTGACAATCGGATGGCGACATGGCCCTAACGATCAACTCGATACACTGGCTCCGGCCCAATGCCGGCAGCCGAACGAGCGATTGACCCGCTGGCCCCACCTCGATGGCCAATGCCGAAGTGTCGGTAGAAGTAACACGTTGAACCGACAACAGCGGCATATCGGCGTTGTTTTCAAAAAATAAAATAGGCTCAGGTATCGCCATATTGTCCTGAGGTGCGCATAGTCGAACACGCCAACTCGGCTCGCGTAAATTAGATACAGGGTTAAGGGTTGTCAGTTGAGTCTTATCAACGCTCTCAAAATGGCCAAAGGTACCGTTGTAAAAAGCACTTAATGTGTCGTAGAGACTGTAATAGCTATTCCCGACAACGCGCACTGGAAAAGCAGCCGTATCTAACGGGCAGAGGACGTCAAGCGAGATCGACAGCGAAGATAAGGCTCCACCTTTGTAATAGTCTGTTACCGGCAAGCCAGCAGGGCGCACATATTGCAAGAGGGTGCTACTGTTGGGCAAGGGAATCATCACAGGGTCAGCCAAGGCCAACGAGGCCAAAGGTGGCTCGCCTTGTGCGCCATCGCCCTCTCGATATGACCATCGAGAGCTGCCTGACACATAGGCGTACCCGGGCAACATTTCAATAGTTAATGTATCGTAAACGAACAGTGGTCTTATTTCGCCGGGAAAAAGGTCAGTACTTACCCGATTAGGAATGCCCTGTACAAGCGAGACGTCCAAGAGCAAATGCCCACAAACTCCGTCTTCAAGGGTGGCGGACAGCTTTACGTCGTATTGCGGGTTGATGCCTCGAAAAGCAGCATTCGCTGTTTTGCACAGCATCCGCCCGCCATCGTAGTAATAAGGAAAGCGCACGCGCAAATCTTTAAGAACCTCCACCCCATTGCTGGGCAACGATAGTGTCGTAAAGGCTGACACCTCTGCGCGAATGCGATCGCCAGCCGTAATCCGAACGCCGGCATCCGCCAAACACCCGCCTGGCTCCGAAAGCGGCAGCAAATCGAAAGTCCACACGTGATAGCCATTGATGTACTGGTAAACTGGCCCCAGCCCTTCGCAACTCACCAGCGCGCCTGTTTCAACGTCCTCAACTATAATGCGAGTAAACAGGTGCTGAAAATACGGAGCAGCACCGTTCCAGTAGTAAATCTCCAATTCGCTTGAATCGAAGGCTTCGCCTGGCAAGCCCTCCACATGGCCAAAGGCCACCATGAGCACCGTATCGAACGGCAGTGCCACATCTAATTGTAAGCCGGGTTGAGGGCTAACCCGGGCAGACAGGAAGTTATCCACGTAACCTAAAGACAAACGTTGCACCAAAAATGCGTCGGCAAAAAGTCCGTGTTTTTGGCTAGTATCCTGAGGGCGCGGACAATCCACTGTGAAAACGAGGTCGTCCATACAGGCCAATTCATAGACCTGTGAGCAGCCGTTACCGCATCTCCAATAGACACGCGCAGACATGTTGTACACGCGCGGGTCATAGCAATTCCCACAGACGGATGTATTGTCAATATCTGGCGGACAAACAACCCGAAGAGGTAGGGTTAATCTACCGCGGCTGCTCGGCAACAACAGAGTGAGGGTTGTATCGCTGGATTGCCACCACGGCAGCGGCTGACCCTCCATTTCAGGAGAGAATATCGGAGGAAGCGCCAGGGTTATGGGCAGCGAAATTTCCATAATTAGGCTATCGTTGGGACACAACTCCGACAAGCCAGAAAATACAGCATCAACATCGTAACGAAACTCAAAGATAGAGTCGGCCAAAAGGATGAACTCTTGCTCAATGCTCAGTGCACTACTGTCAAAGCTAATGCCGATGCCGGGTTTTGTCTTTACATGGCTAACTTGCCACTGGTTGCAGGCATTGGTAAAATAAGCACTGGCTGCAATGTACTGTTCAGGGAGGCTTTGATTGCACAACTTGCACGAAGGGTCCAAGGAAAAAACAAACGACAGCATTGCCTTTTCGCCAGGTGCTAAGTCGTCGAATTGGCCATCGCCGTCCGCGTCGCTCAGGCCATCCGGGCCGTCTGGGTCGGTGGTGAGCGCTGAAAACAAAAACCAATACGGCTTAAGTGGTGCACCGCCCGTTGTATCGAGGAGGGGGGTATTGCCCACTCGAAACTGCGTTATTCGATAGCAAGAGTCCCCTTTGGTGCCTTTGGCAGCAGACAAAGTCGGCAAAGAGATGATGCCAAGTGCCCATTCCAAATTCAAGGCCGAAATCTGACCCTTATTTTCCAGACTTAAAACTACTGTCGTCTGTTCACAGGGAGGAGGCGACATGAACGGCATATCGAAGCGAATTTCGACCAATGCCTGCTGTTCGATAGAGGTACTCACAATCTCGTACTGCAGCAAACGAGGAGCTGCACAAGGTATACCGTCAGCACAGCTCCATCCGTAAGCAACGGTATTGCCCGCAGCAGAGCAATTCCCTAAGCGGAACGTCTGGGTAACCACAACCGACTCGCGAAAAGCTAAGAAACCATTCGGCCCCAAGTCCGTGCCGGTCAAAACAAGCGTATCGCCACTGAACGTGCCCGTCGTCTGAAGGAGGGTCAAGCCGGCCTGTCCGTAAGGGTCAACCACGAAAATACGGTAAACATTGCCCAAACCCTCATTGCGCAGCCTAAAGGTGCGGGTAAACACCGTATCGCTCGGGCCAGTGAAGGACCAGTTCATCTCAGGCGTCAACGTAATGAGGGGCGTGCGCACATTGTAGGCGCTGCTCAAAACAAGCGGCTGAGGCATTCCGTCTAAGGTAATGCGCAAAGTATCGCGCTGATCGGCGACGTCTTTAGAAAAGCAGCCTACGCGTACGCGCAACTCAAACATCAACTTCTCCTGAGGCGCCAAGGCAGGTAAGGTCAACACCGGGCAACGCAAGTCGGTAGTGTCGGCCACTGTAATGCCCGTAGCGCCAGCAAACAGCAGCCCGGGCAGCAAACAGTATTGCAGCGTGCCGGCCGCTGAAGGCTGATTGCTAGGGTTAGTGACCTCCAAAGTATATCCAACCTCTGAGCAAGCCGAGAAGTCTGTGGGAATCCTGGTCTCCACAACAAGCGTCTGAGCAAAACATGCAGAGACGAGTACTGTGCCCACTACCGCGCCAATGATCCGTTGGGTGAATAAAGTAATCATAGGTTTAAGATTTAGTGAAAGAAGAATCCTCCCTTGTGTGCACGACCTACCGCCACGCAATCAGATGGACACACCGATCCAGCCAAATGCGCGTCTAAATTCCTTGAGGAAGGCACGATGATTAACTTCTATAAGCGGTAAAACACTAAAAGACGAGTATATTATCTAAGTTCGTCGAAGAATGCGCGATAATTAACTCTAAAAAAGGGCCAAAAGTTCCATGAAATTAAAATAAAATTGAGGCAATTCCGATAAAAGCTGCAAAGATTTTAGCATTTAAATGTTTCCAAATAAATATCGCTTTTGCCTACCTCCGGGCAATTGTCGCCGAGAAGTATAAGAAATGCAGGACCTTGCCAAAACAAGGATATAAAGCTAGCCACAAAGCTTAGACCTACAAAGGCAACCTTACTAACAAAAACTACGCTACCCTGCTTCGATCCGAGGCCTTAGCAAGGGCATATCGCAAATTTCCTCTGAAGACTAAGCAAAGGGTGATTCCTGTTTTCAGAGCCTGAAAACGCACCTTCTCTCCTTTTAGGTATAATAATACCAAAAGCTGTAATCCTGCGGAATGGAGATACCACCTTACACGAGTAAGACACCTGACTGCTTAAGATTAGTCATTAGGGTCTATTGCGAAATTGGAATTAGAGCGCTGATTGCTGAGTGCTGTCCGGGCGATGGTCTAAGTTAGAAGACCAAACCCATCAAAAAATAAAAACTTTGTGTTTTTTAGATTTTTCTGTTTTTTGTTGATATTCGTGCCCTCAACTTACCAGATAGAAGGATACCTATGCTCAACCTAAATACCAAACATCCGAATACCCTTTGTCTGCTTTCTTGCTAGGACTTTTATTTACACTCTCAGTAAAAGAAGAAAGCATGGGTTTTTCATGCGCTGCTCATGAAATTTTGGTGGTGCCATCTTTTAGATGAAATCTTACGCTCGCGGTAGGATTGGCGAACCAGCAAGTAGGCGGTTCTGTAAAAGAACAGGCTCAACAACAGGCCAATCAAAAAGCCGACTCATAAACAATACCAAATTTAACGCCTCCGCACACCAAACCCAACCTATCATCACATAGGCCTGTAGGGACAGCGCCGTTAGTGGCAGGTCAGCCAAAGCGGATGAGTCTATCAGCGTATTCGCATTTTGCCCAAAAAGGCCGGGCTTTTTTAGTACGGCTAAAAGATGCCAACTCCGTCTACCTCTTGCCAACTGCCTTTCTCTCGCTTGCTGGCGTCGCCCCGCAACATCTGCAGCAACAGATTATCATTCAAAAAATCTTATCACTATAAAAACAAGTACTTTCTTATTTTTTTATGATTTTGGCTCTATGTATAAATATTGCTGTTTTTATTTCAAGAAGATAAATACCTGTATTCAATGGCGATAGATCTATGTAATTCAGGTTTTTTTGTTGATAAGCACACCTTCCTTGTAGGTCGTATATACGGATTTCGAAATTAATGTCGCTAATTCCTTCAACATAGATAAAATCAGAAACGGGATTAGGATATACTTTTACAGGATTCAAAGAATACTGGTTCTCTACTACTGTCGTAGTATCATTCATAGGTGTCTCACAACGCCTTAATTGAAATTGCCTTTTCAGAAGTGGTTTTGACGGCTCAATTTTAATTGCCGAATAATATACCCATACTTTGTTATTCCCAACATAAGGCTCGGGTTCAGAGATATTTAGTGTGCTATCAAAGTGGCTAAGCAACCACATAGTTTGTTGTAAACTATCAATAGTTGTCATCCATATTTCGCCGGGCTTATTTAATGTAGTTTCTAAATAATTGACTCCTTTTTCATTTATCTGAAATGTAGAATATAATTGATTGTTAAACAAAAATGGCTCGTGAGATTGATTAAGAGCAGGATTAGTCAAATGCATGGATGGAGGAACCACCCTTTCGTTGTAAGTGAACATAGCGCCAAAGGAGGTGCGTTTGTAGAAAAAAGCCGTATCCGTAGTGTTGATCCCACACATTAAGTACTGCTCATTTGTAAGAGGATTCAAAACAGGATAGCCATCTATTTTAGTAGCAGGGTCATTAGTGACAGCTATAGGTGGCGTTAAAGGCGTATAGGCATTAAATTCTTTAGCCTGAACTTTATTGTTCGCATCTTTATAACCGTAGGTAAGGTAATGAGTGCTTTTTATCCATCTTGGCACGATTACATCCATCGGAACGGCTCCAGGATAATTGCTCGGCTGTTGTTCAATGAGATAATCATTGGCTGGATTATCTAAATCTAACAAACGCAATTCATAATATTTGTTTTGCGGCGTAGTAATAGAAAGACCATTGATACTGTCATTTAAAATATAACTTACAAAACGCCTGTTAACGTTAGGCAATTGAGATGGATAAAAAACCCTTCTTTTATTCACCACAGGCATTGCGATATCGGTTACTGTTGCATCGGTAGGACTAATTGGACGAACAAATTTTATTTGGCCTGCAAAGGTTGCCCCCACGTAATACACTCCAAGACTATCCACTCCCCAATCGGCAGGTCTGGCATAGACATTTGATAAAAAAGGACTAAAACCTTTACCATTAGGCGGTATCAAATCTCCTGTATTCGGATTAATGCCGCATTGCCAAACCTTAGCTAAAACACCGTTTGAGGTGTCTACTTCTATCCAAAGCATATAATTTCCCAGGGGTGATATTTCCGGGTTTACGTAATTTACCGTTGTATCACCAATTCTAATGTCGTTTGGTTCAAATTGTTGTGCTAACGAAATTTTGAAGGCGACTGAGAAAATCAATAAATGTAGTAGTCTATTCTTCATGTTCTTATATTTTTTATTTAGACGCTTAATAGTCTTTGCGGTTTAACCCGTCTTCAATAGGCAAAAACTTTAGAGCTTTGCATTCGAGTGGGCGCGGAGTGCAGAACGGTTAACTCCGTTTTTAACTTGAACAGAGGCATAGGAGCTGGTTTTGTACGTTGCCCCAGCCCATGACGCAAAGGCTGCACTAGTTATTTCCCTGTGTTAAGAATTTTCTGCTGGTCTAGACCTTGCGCTTCTTATCCGAAAAAGAAATAAATGCTTAAGGACGAGGAGGTACTCATCGCATGAGCTCATATCGCTTTCCGGGCAAAGCGCGTACGATACCTTTGAATTCTAAGTTTAACAGCAAAGCAGCCAATTGGCCTGAGTTGCACTGAGCAGATAAGGCCAATTCGTCCACGCCAATTTTCGGATTGGCTCGGATGATATCTACCAACGCCTGTTCGGCCGGTGAGAGGTCGAAGAAAAGTGTTTGCTGTACGGCCTGAACTTTGCCTTTTTCGGGCCAGTTGAGCATCATGGCTACATCGGCAGCCGACTCGATAAGTGCAGCGATGTTATTGCGGATGAGCAGATGGCAACCAGCACTTTTAGGGTCGCGCAAGCGCCCGGGTACGGCAAAGATGAAGCGCTCGTACTGATGCGCTAAATTTGCTGTAATCATAGAGCCACCCATGGTACCCGTTTCCACGACTACGAGTGCATCGCATAAACCAGCGATGATGCGATTGCGCATGGGGAAGTGGTCGCGCTCTGGGCCTGTGTCGTGAGTAAACTCGGTAAGTAGGCCGCCGTTCTCGGCAATGCGGAGAGCGAGAGGGCGGTGCTCTGTTGGATAGATGCGCCCTAAGCCATGCCCTAGAACAGCTATGTTGGGTATGCCGTGCGAAACGGCTGCGCGATGCGCCACCCCATCAATGCCAAAGGCTAAGCCACTCACTAAGACTGGTTCGTAAGCTAAAAGTCCTTCGACCAACTCTTCGCATACCGATCGGCCATAGTCGGTTGGCTGGCGCGTACCTACTATGGAAACAATGCGCGGGGCGTTAAGCCACTCTAGTGCCGAGCCTTTGAAATACAGTAGCACTGGGCCATCATTGCACTCTTTTAGGCGTACCGGATAGCGGCTATCGGTAAAAAAGACCGCTTCTACGCCATGCGTTTCAAGGAAACGCAGCTCCTCTTCCGCTCGTTTGAACGCTTCATTGGGATGGGTAACACTGGCTACTACAATTGGCCCAATGCCGGGTATGCGGAGTAAATCTTTGCGCGAAGCGCGGAACACCTCATCTACCCCACCGCAATAGCTAACTAAGGTGCGGGCAGTAACAGGGCCTACCTGAGGCAGCAACGTCAGAGCAATGGAGTGCAGCAGGGAGTCCGTCATATCTGGCAGAGCGTAGCTATTTTTGCCGACTAAAGATAGGTACAAGCCAAGTGCCTTTGTATCGGTCTACTGCTTCGAATTTTAACTTAGGCCTTGTTGCCCATGGCGAGAAAAATACCCCGAGTCGAGTCGCTCATCCTCGCTGCCTTTTTGCTCAGCGTGGCCCTGTGGGCCATCTCTAAGTGTTCGGAGACGCGCCGCGAGCGCATCCAGATGGTGCAGACGGAGGAAGAGGAACTGCGCGCTCAGGACCGCATTGCGCCCAAGCGCGATACGGTCTACTTGCCTCAACCACAACCCACTCCGACCCAGCAGCCAAAAAACGCTAACCCCTCGCTAAAGCGGCCGACCCTCGTCCAGGAGCCTCAACCCGAAACAACCGCCACACCAGTAGCAGCTGCTCAGTACAGTACGCTGTACGTTACGATCGAAGGGCTTAACGTGCGCAAAGAACCTAACCGTCACAGCCCTGTCCTCGAGCAGCTCAAACTTTATCAACCCGTACTCTATCTGAACAAAAAGAGCGACCAGCCAGAAGAGATCAATCTCGGCAAAGAAAAGGTTACTGACTATTGGATTCACATCCGCACGCCGTCGGGCAAAGAAGGCTGGGTCTTTGGCGCTGGCCTGCACTATTATCCGATGAAACGCCCGGGCGTGAATTAGGTCGCTTAGCCTCTATCGAGCATCTCCATAAGGCGTAGAACCTTTTCCATAAATTTCTATGTCTGTTAAAAAATTAGCCGGTGAGACGGCCCTTTACGGCTTGAGCAGCATTGTCGGGCGTCTGCTCAACGTATTGTTGGTGCCGTTTTACACGCGTGTGCTCACCTCCACGGCGGAGTACGGGGTTGTCATCGAACTATACGCCATTTCGGCTTTTGTCATGGTGATCCTGTCGTACCGCATGGAGTCCGCCTTCTTTCGCTTCGGCACCCCTCTCGAAGACCGCGAGCGCGCCTACAGCACAGGCATGTGGTCGCTGCTGACGACGACAACAGTGGTGGTAACCGCCCTGCTTGCTTTTGCCCCCCTTGTCGCTGAGGCGTTGCGCTATGCGGAGCATCCTGAGTACGTGCGCTGGTTTGCCCTTATTTTGGGGCTAGATTGCTTAGCCGAACTGCCCTTTGCCCGCCTGCGCATGGAGCAGCGCCCATTGCGCTTTGCGGCTGTTCGACTGGCGAATATTAGCGTGAACATCGGCATGAACCTGTTCTGGTTGGTTTTCTGCCCTTGGGCTAACCAGCGTGGATACAACTGGGTGCGCGCAGTGTGGTCGCCGGAGAACCCGGTAGGCTATATTTTCCTTTCTAACCTCATAGCCAGTGCGGTTACCCTATTGCTCTTGAGCGCCCAAATACGGCGCGTGCAGACAGTATTCGATGTACAGCTGTGGCGGCGAATGATCGCCTACGCTGCACCGCTCGTTATTGTCAGCTTTACCGGTATTGTAGACGAGATGTTCAGTCGAGCCATGCTCAAGTACCTGCTGCCCGGCTCTACAGAAGAGAACCTGGCACAGGTGGGCATTTTCGGAGCTAACTACAAGCTGGCCGCGCTTATTTCTCTTTTCACTCAGGCTTACCGCTATGCGGCGGAGCCTTTTTTCTTTCGGAATGCGCAAACGGACGACGCCCTGCGCAACCAGGCTCGCGTAACGCAGTGGTTTACGGCAGCTGCAGTCGCCGGCATGTTGGGCATGTTGCTGTTCCTCGACGCAGTGAAGTACTTCATTGCACCGCAGTATTGGTCAGGCCTGCACGTCGTGCCTGTGCTGCTCATGGCCAATGTGTTTTTAGGGGTTTACTACAATTTCTCAGCCTGGTATCGGGTCAAAGACCGCACGGCTTCAGGCGCTTGGATCTCAGTAGGAAGTGCTGCTCTGACGGTAGGGCTGAACTTGTGGCTCATTCCGCGCTTCAGCTATGCAGGGGCTGCCTGGGTTACGCTCGTGTGTTACGCGTTTATGTGTGTAGCGACTTGGTACACCGGGCGAAAGCATTATCCGGTGCCTTACCCGCTCGGACGGATGGGAGCCTACCTCGCCGGTGCTTGGGTGATATACGCGTTGAGTTTAGCTCTCCAATGGGCCTTGCCCTTGCCCAAACTCGTCGAGTGGCTTCTCAGCGCTGTACTGTGGTTGGGTTTTGTATGGGCCATTCTCCGCTGGGAAAAAACCGGCGTACAATGATAATTGTTACATCGTTTAAAAAACACTTACACCGCTATGTTTCATTTAAAAGAAGGAGATGCCGCTCCCGATTTTGCGGCTCCCAACGAAAAAGGCGAAATCGTTCGCTTGTCCGACTTCAGAGGTAAAAAGTTAGTGCTCTACTTCTATCCGAAAGACGATACTCCGGGTTGCACTGCTGAGGCTTGCAGCTTGCGCGACGGCTATAGCCAGTTTGTCGAAAAGGGATACGCTATCTTGGGCGTTAGCCCCGACTCGGCGAAAAAACACGCGAAGTTTATCGAAAAGTACAACCTGCCTTTTAGCCTGCTGGCCGATGAAGACCACTCAGTGGCTGAGGCTTATGGCGTTTGGGGGCCAAAAAAATTTATGGGTCGCACCTACGACGGCATCCACCGCACTACGTTCGTCATTGACGAAAATGGCCGCATCGAGCGCATCATTACCAAAGTGGACACTGAAAGGCACGCCGCCCAACTGTTGGAGGCGTAAAACGACAGCGGCCCTTACCCTTGACAATTCGCGGGTAAGGGTCGCCTTCTTGGAAACACTCAATCAATCCAACGACTGATTAGCCATACTCGCACTGTTGACCAACTGTTGGTATTCTAAGGGCGTGAGGTTATCCATGCAGAAATGGATGGGATTGATGGGTTTGCCCTTGTAGTGCACCTCGTAGTGTAAATGAGGAGCTGTAGACAGGCCCGTATCGCCCACCTCTCCGATCTTTTGCCCTTTCTTAACGCGCTCTCCTTTGCGAACGGACATTTTATTCATGTGCGCGTACCAGGTTTCGTAGCCGTAGCCGTGGCTGATGCGCACGCAGTTGCCGTAGCCCTGATGCCAGCCCGCTTCTACGACCACGCCATCGCCCGTAGCTTGAATGGGCGTGCCAATGCGCGCTGGAAAGTCAACCCCTTGGTGAAACTTTCTAATCTTATAGACGGGATGGATGCGAAAACCAAATCCTGACAGCACGTTCATGCTTTTTTGCAGCTTGTCCTCGCGAACCGGCTTAATGCTGGGGATACTGGCCAACATTTTTTCCTGGTCTTTAGCTAAGGCCATGATGGTGTCTAAGGAGCGCGCTTGCAGGGCCAACTGCTGCTTCAACACATCCATGCGGCTGAGCGTGTGTTGAATGGCTTTCGCGCCGTACTTGAAAGCTTTAGTCTCCGGATGCATTTCATGACCTCCCATCCCTCCTTGCCAGACGTCGGGGTCTATGGGGTCCATGCCAAAGACTGCTCGGTGCACATAGGCGTCGCGCTCCTGAATATGCTGAAGAGTCTTAGACATGTTGTCCATCTCTTCCGTGAGCTGGGCAAACTTGCGCTCCATCTGCGCAATTTCCTGCAAGAGCTCTTTTTCGCGCGGAGAAGGGAAAAAGTGATAGAGTAAGGCGAGAAGGCCAAGGGCGGCCACCAAAACGGCCGAAAAGAAACCAAAGGCCTGCAAAATTCTTGTTCTTAGGGGGACAACTACCCGTTCGTAGCTGAGGGTTTGTGTGTTGTAAACAAACGTTTCTTTCCTGCCCATAAGGTCGGTTTTTACCCAAGCCATCGTTCACATGGCTGCTGTTTGAAAAACATGCCTTGGCGTGGACGGCTGCGGATTAAGATGTTTTCGCGTTTTTGTCTCAGCTCTTGGGGCGCTCGCCCACAAGGGATGACTCAGGTTGGTTCTGACGTTTGGCTCTTTTGCCAAGCAACGCACAAAAGTATTTAAACAATTAGTAGTAACCAAACATTTTTACAAAAAATAAAATCGAAAGTCTGCCACTAAGCAAAGACGACTCGTAAGATTTGCCTCATTCAACGCAGCAATACTGGGGCAAAACGTGCCTTTAACAAGGGCGAAGAAAAAACTTTTTGAGAGATTGCTGAAACACTCGTGCTAAATTTTAACATTTCTGGAGCCGTCGTCTTACGCCACCGATTAGGCACAAACGACTGTTTTTCAGATTCTTAAAAGTACCTCCGCCTTGTCTGGCTGTTGTATTATTTTAGGTCGATGGTTTTTTCGCACTTTTGCTGTCTATGATGCAAACGGGAACGGTCATTAAATCAACGGGGAGTTGGTATCAGGTGCGGCTGAATACTGATGGCTCCGTGTGGGAGTGTCGGATCGCAGGAAAATTTCGCTTAGACAACCTCCCGCTCACTAATCCGGTCGCTGTGGGCGATCGAGTAGAAGTGAAACCTGAAAAGGAAGGACAGGGGGTCATCGTCCGAATTCTACCACGGCGCAACTACGTCGTGCGTCAGTCGCCGCGACGTAAGCACGACCTGCATCTGCTGGCGGCAAACATTGACCAGGCGATGCTAATCACCACAGTAGTGCAGCCCGATCTTAAGCCGGGCTTTATCGACCGCTTCTTGCTGATGACGGAGCCGCACGAGATTCCGGTGGTTATCGTATTCAATAAAGGCGACCTCTACGATGAGCGAGCCGTGGATGTCTTTTTCGAGATGAAAGCCCTCTACGAGAGCATCGGCTATTCGGTATTGGCGACTTCCGTGGTCGAGCGAAAGGGCTTGGAAGCCCTCCAGGAGGTTTTACAAGGGAAGATAACGCTGCTGGCTGGCCAGTCGGGTGTGGGTAAAAGCAGCTTGATAAATGCCATACAGCCACACTTGAACCTACGTACTGGAGAGCTGAGCGACTACTCGGGCAAGGGCAAACACACGACGACGTTTGCCGAAATGTTTGCCCTAGACTTTGGCGGCTACATCATTGACACGCCGGGCATCAAGACGCTGTCGTTCAACAACAAAGACCCGGAAAATGTGGCTCATTCGTTTCGCGAGTTCTTTCGTTTGTCTGCACAATGTCGCTTTGGTGCTGCCTGTTTGCACCGCAACGAACCCGACTGCGCTGTGCGCGCTGCCTTGGAGCGGGGCGAGGTGAGCGAACTGCGCTATTTCAACTATTTAGCCATCCTCGACGAGGTGGAACAAATCAATTACTGGGAGCGCAACAAGGAAGTGCGGTAGCCTATGCCGCCGCCCTACAGGTCGCCTAGCTGCGGGCGCACTACAACCTCTTCGACTACGGCAGAGGAGGAAAGCTGATAGGCCGCCCATACCAGTTGCGCAATGTCGTCGGCTTGCATCAAGCGCTCTGTGGGAAGATCAACACCTTGCCAAGAAGCAGACCAGGTAGCGCCGGGCAGCAACGCCGTTACCCGGATACCTTCTGCTTTTAGCTCCTCGCGCAGCGCTTTAGAAAAGCCCAAAAGGGCAAATTTTGAAATGCTATATGAACCACCGTTCGGATAGGCCACTAAGCTCGCAATACTGCACAAGTTGAAAATGTGGCCGCTTTGATAGGGCCGCATCAGCGGCAATAGGGCGCGCGTCAGGTGGTAGGCACTATACAGATTAACCTCTATAAGCGTTTCTAAGGTTCCCTCAGGCTCATCGCACACGCGGCCTGGGCGGAAAATACCCGCATTGTTGACCAACACATCTATGCGCGACCAGCGGCTGCGCACGGCTTCTGCAAAGCGCTGCACATCAGCACGCTGGCTCAAGTCGGCTTCCACGGTCAGAAGCTGCTGGCCTGCATAGCGCTCCGACCAGTATTGCTGCATGGCTTCCAAGTCGGCAGACGTGCGCGCGCAAGCAGCAAGGTCAAAGCCGTTTTGGGCAAAACGCTCTGCAATGGCGCGACCCAGCCCTTTGGTGGCACCACTGACTACAGCTATTGGCCTATTCGTCGGGAAGTCTTGTTGTGGCATGTCTGAAATATTGATAAGGTGTGTTCGACAGTACAGCTGTCGAAACCAAACAAGGCGTTTAAAGTTCGCCAAAAAGGCTAATCTTTGCTGTTACAAGAAAGGCCATTATTCGTTTAGCCATGTTCATCTTAGATAAACGCTTCAACTTTATCTATCACTTTGGCTGCTATCTGTTGCTGATGCGGCAAACTTTCGGGCGCACGGAAAGTTTCTCAATGTACTGGAAAGAAACCATGCGCCAGATGAACCACATCGGCATCGGTTCGCTCCTCATTGTGTGCCTCATCTCCATTTTCATCGGAGCAGTAGCAGCAGTGCAATTTGCCTACCAGCTCGATGGCCAGCTCATCCCCCGATACTACATCGGCTACATTGTACGCGACTTGGCTATTATTGAGCTATCACCCACGATCACGTGTTTAGTGCTGGCGGGCAAAGTCGGCTCTAACATGACGGCCGAAATCGGCGGAATGCGCCAAAAAGAGCACATCGACGCCATGGAAGTAATGGGGGTTAATTCGGCGGCCTATCTAATTCGGCCGAAAATTATCGCCGCCCTCGTGGCCATTCCTATTCTGGTAACGTTCTCGGCTTTCGTGGCCATTATCGGTGGTTATGCGGCCAGCGTACCCACAGGCTGGCTGACCGACGACGAATACAACCAAGGCCTGCGCTCCTTTTTCGAGCCGTACAACGTCTTTATGATGTACGTCAAGTCAGTGGTCTTTGCCTTCATCCTCACTACGGTTTCCTGCTATCAGGGCTATTTCGTTCGAGGCGGTAGTATCGAATTGGGCCAAGCGAGTACGCGCGCAGTAGTGTACAGCGATATTCTTATTTTACTAGCCGACTACCTGGTGGCTCTGGTCCTCATGGGTTAGACCGAAGAGCGCAATGCCGCCTGCCGCAAGCGCTGTAAAAAAGGGGAGGCGAAGATGAAGGACTGCAAATTCTCATTATCGCTGTTGAGCACCTCATGGCGGTTGCCGCTCCACTCCACGCGGCCCTCGAAGAGAAAACAAATGTTATCGCCGTTCTCCATCACCGAATTCATGTCGTGGGTGTTGATGATGGTAGTAATATCGTTTTCTTGAGTTATGCTTCGGATTAGGTCGTCAATAACAATAGCCGTCTTAGGGTCGAGGCCCGAGTTTGGCTCGTCGCAAAACAGATATTTGGGCTGTAAGACGATGGCACGGGCAATACCTACGCGTTTTTGCATGCCCCCTGAAAGTTCGGAAGGGTATTTCTTATTGCTGCCGGCCAGATTGACGCGCTCTAAACAGTAATCGACGCGATCAGCCTTTTCCTTGGCACTCATACGCGTGAACATATCCAAAGGAAAGCGCACGTTTTCTTCTACGGTGAGCGAGTCAAAGAGAGCAGATCCCTGAAACAACATGCCCACCTGCATGCGAATTTCCCGCATCTGTTCCTTCGACAGCGCCGTGAACTCGACGTCATCATACCAAACTTTGCCGCTGGTGGGCTGAAGCAACCCTACCAGGATTTTTACCAAAACCGTTTTGCCCGAGCCGGAGCGCCCGATGATGAGATTGCACTTGCCGGTTTCAAAAACAAAGGAAATGCCTCTGAGCACTTCCTGCTGATCGAAGGATTTATAGATGTTCTCCGCTCGAATCATATGTATTTCAATGAGACCGCTACCTACAATGGTAAGGCGGCATAACGCTCAATAAACTCTTGGAGTTCATTTACCATAACGGGTGAGCCGATGGCTATTGTGGAGCGTTGATGCAATTCTTTGGGTTCTATTTCCAGAATGCGCTTCAGCTGAGTATTTATGGCTTTGCCGCCCGCTTGCTCCACCACCATAGCCAATGGATTACACTCGTAAAGCAAACGCAATTTGCCCTTCGGATATTTGCGCGTACTGGGATACATGAAAATGCCGCCTTGAATGAGGATGCGATGAATGTCGCTGACCATAGAGCCGATATAGCGAAGGCCGTAGTTTTGGTCGCTACAGTGGTCAATGTAGCGGCGCAGCTCTAAATCAAACTTGGAATAGTAACCTTGATTAACTGAGTAGAACTGTCCGTTCTCAGGAATGCGCATATTGCGATGGCTAAGGCAAAACTCGCCAATGCTCGGGTCGAGCGTAAAACCATTAACGCCATGGCCAGTCGTATATACCAGTATCGTCGAGGTGCCGTAGAGCACATAGCCGGCCGCCACCTGTTTTATGCCGGGTTGCAGAAAATCCTCTCGCGTGGCTGGCCCTGAATTGTCGCTCTTTCGCCGATAAATGGCGAAAATAGTGCCTACCGATACGTTTACATCGATATTGGACGAGCCATCTAAGGGATCAAACAGCACTACGTAATTGCTCTTTTTAGAAAAGACCGGCTCCACCTGAATGATGTCTTCGCATTCTTCCGAAGCAATGGCGCAGCATTCGCCGCTGTTCTTGAGGCATTCGATAAGTTTTTCGTTGGCATACACATCGAGCTTCTGCTGCACATCACCCGATGCGTTGTCGCTGCCGTCGGCCACGCCGAGGATGTTGACTAAGCCCGCCTTATTGACCTCTCGGTTGATGATCTTGGCCGCCACGCCAATGTCGCGCAACAGACCCGTGAGCTCTCCTGTAGCAAATTCAAAGTCTTTTTCAGAGCGAATGATGAACTCATCGAGAGTAACAATGCGGTTGCTTGGCTGATAGAGTCGACTTGAGGCCTCGCTCGTTTTGCCGTTTTTTCCGGTAGCCATAATGATCTGGAAAAAGTGGTTAGGGTGTGGTGTGGGTATGGAGTAAGAACGTTGAAGCAAAAGTAGCAAAGTTTTTAGGCATATTAGGACAGTCTTTGGGCATCATTTGGCAGGGCGGCGCCTGATTTGCCCGTCGGGCAAAATATCAATCGGCGTATGGGGAAAGTCGGCCAGCGTCAGTTCGACGAGGGCCTGAATGACCCGCCGCTGAGGGTCGATCTTGGGGCCGTGGTGTTTTTGCTGGTAAGTAGGAACGACCTGCCCCGACAGGAACCGTCCTTGCTCATCGATGTCTACTTGCAGGATGGGAGCGATGCCTGCTGGACCAGCCAAACTGAAGCGCCCATACGTACAAAAATTGCCAAGGCTGTAGGCAATGAGACGATCGTTGTAGAGCTCGAGGGCGCGCGTAACGTGCGGGCCGTGCCCAAAGACGATATCGGCCCCGGCATCTACGACGGCGTGGGCAAAGGCATAGACATCGCCGCGGTTTTCACCGTGGAAGTTTTCAATGCGTTTGGGTACGCGCTGATGCGCGGCACCTTCCGCTCCGCCATGAAAGGAGACGATGACGAAGTCGGCCTGTTCCTTTAGTTGGCGCACGAGCGCCTGGGCGCGCGATAGGTTGCGCAAGTCGCAGGTGCCGGTATTGGGAGCAAAGGCACACATTCCCCAGCGCTTGCCGGCACGCTCGATGATGGCGCTTTCACACACACCCTCTAAGCCAGCAAAGGCAATTTTAGCTTGGCGTAAGGTCTGCATGGTTTGGCGGCGACCTTCGGGACCAAAGTCGCCCGAATGATTATTGGCCAGGCTCAACAAATCGAAGCCCGCATCCACCAGGTGCTGCACATAGTGCGAAGGCGTTCGAAAGACATAGCACACCGAGGGGTCGTTGCACTTTTTAGGAGAGCCGCCTACATCGAACATCGTACCTTCCAAATTGCCAAATGTAACGTCGGCTTGGCGCAACGTATCGCGCACTTCAGCCAGCAGCGCAGCACCGTTGTCGGGCGGCAGATACGACGCAGAGGGGTAATTCGTGCCCAACATTATATCGCCTACCCCTATGACTCGATAGGTATGCTGCAGCGGCAACGTGTCGGATGTCAAAGGCAATGCCAGCGTATCCGGCAACTCACGCGAGTCGCGACGAGACAGAAAATGGAGCCATCCCGTGGCCTCGGCACCCCACCACACGGAGGCAGCAGCGAACAAAATCAAAGCCCATCGAATAAAAAGTGTTGACATAACGCATCGCATGTATGTTAACCTGCCGGACTTAGATTTTTTTTTCGACCAAACGCCCGGAAGGTGGTCAAATAGAATAGCCAGAGCAAAGATCGCTAAATGCGTCCGTAGATAACCTGCAAGGCTGTGCCTGCCTTTCGCCTCACCGCTGCGTCGAACAAACACCTATGCCTCTACAGTTGGCTCAACTGCCGACACACGAGCACGGCCTCTGAAGACGCCTGAGTAGGCGGCGTTCGGGAGTCCGGCTTCAGGCCACTGCCGGGCTTGAGCACGGCCACCTGCAGGAGCGCCTGCGGGCGCACGGAGGCCGCTTCGGGCAGGAAAGCCCGAGCGGCCTCTAAGAACAGCGCCGTGCCCAAAGGGCGAAGCCCAGCATCGCCATACACCGGTGCTAAACGCTGGTTGAATGCCTCCGTAATGGCCGCGCCAAACGCTGCCAGATGGCGCACTGCGCGCGAAGGGTTGTTGTCTGCTTCTTTTAAAAAACGCGCCAGCGCTACGCCAGCGTCGCGGGCTTTTTCAATAATGGTTGCTTCGGTGAAAAAAAGGCTGTCGAAGCCGCTTTGCTTTTCTTTAAGCAAAGTGAGCAGGTCGTCCGTAAATGCCTCAATGCGCTCTGGATCGTACCTTCTTCGAAGGGCTTGAGGTATATCAGGTAAGCGTTGGAGCAGATCGTAAATTTCCTGCAAGCGCTGCTTGAGGCGGCTTTGCGTGCTAGGATGGAGCAAAAGGGCGCGGCGCTGATTCAGGTCGGGCCAATTCCAGTAGAGGCCATCATCGGCCAACAGCAGGCGATTACCCTCCATTCGGAAACCCGTTGTAGGTATCATGGCGGCATAGGCGACGAGTGGCGGAGCAACTTTTTCGCCGTACCTGCGCAGGTCTTGAAAATAGAAAAAAGGTATCCATTCGCGCATCCGGCGCTGAAGATTGCGCGACATGCGCGTGTATTCCGGCGCTTGCGGGTGAAGCGGCGCGCGCAGCCAAGCCGAGGCGACCTGAGCCGGCAGCGTTACGTCTAAGCGCAGCAACGTGTCGCCCAACAGGCTAGGGTCGTTAGGATGCAGACGCTCGGCATCGCGTTCGAGCGCTTCTACCCAAACCTCTACGAAGGCATCAGCGTCGTGCCCCAGCGTTTCGCTCAAATACTGTAAGGCATAGGGCTTTATCTGGCGCTTCAGTTCAACGATGCGCATGGCGGGGCGAAACTGTTGAAAGGAGTACGCATACGTCAGCGGGTGTTCATCGTACACGCGCACGCCGTTGGCTTTCGTGCGGAAATAGGCGCCTATGGTCAGTGCGCTGACCTGCGTTCGATGGCTCACCGCGGTATCTGTTGCCTTGAGGTCGTACCAAAAGATGCGTCCATCGGCCTCCTCTATGGCATTAGCCTTGGCCAGGCTTTCGCTTAAGTGGACGCCGCTGCCCTGAGCAAAGGGCAACTGCACGGCGATGCTGCTTTGCGTTCGGATGCCGTGGGTAAGCATGCCTTCGTGCAGGGTTACACCGGGTTTGGGCGCAGCCACGAGGGCATCGAAGCGCCCCGACAGGGCCTGGCGAAGCAGTTTACCGGCTTTGGCTCCTTCTATGGTAAAGTCGAGCACAGCCTCATGGCTGACACTTTTCTGGAAGCTGGCGCTCACGCCATAGCCGTATTGGCGCTGCAGGGCTTGCAAGGCTTTTTCGTAAAGAAGCTCCTTCTGGGCCAGTAAGTGGTGTACTGTTTCGCGCACCTGACGAACATGAGGCTTTTCGAATGCCCTTTCGTCTAGGAAGCGGGCCATCTTCAGGCGCAACCATTCGTCAATTTGCTCAAACTCGAGGTCATCGGTCCACTTTTCGGCTTCTTCGATGCGCAGGCGCTTGTTCAGCTGATTTTGCAGCCGCACCAACAGATCGGTAAATGCACTGCCGTCGAGGATGGCAGCAGCCTTGTCGGCTCGTTCGCGTACCTTTTGAAAGACGCCGCGGTCGCTCAGCAGCGTCAACACATTTTCCTCCGGCAACAGCGCCAACAAGAATTGGCCGCCCAACGTCTGAAAAAAATTGACTTTCTCAATCTGTGCGCGCAAGAAAGCCTGAGCTTTTTCGGGGCTGGCTTGGCGCAATGACTCGTTGAACGCGCGGATTTGCGCGAGATTTGCTTTCTTTTCCGCTTGTTTCCACAAGAAGCTAGCCACCGCGTGGTCGAGGGCATTCCAGCGGTCAAGCCAAGTTTTCAGGGTTTGCTTGGCCTCGCTAAAGGCCTTTTTAGGGTCCACTTTGGTGGTGTCTTTGAGGAACTTTTGAAGATACTGGCTGCTCAATCCAGCCAACATCCCTGGAAGATCGGCTTTGGGGTCCGTCCAAGCTTCCACGTCTTCGAGGTCTTTGAGCACTTGCATTCCTTGCACGCCGAAAACGGCGCGCACAAAATCCGTTAGGTTAGGAGGCAGAAAGCGGCATAGGTCAGCGCGAATGCCAGCCCGCACGTCAGCACTGGCACTCCAGCTACGCTGGCGCTGTTTGAACAATCGGATGCGCAGCCGGCGCTCTTTGGGGTCTTCGCTCTCCCGACTGACCACCACAGCAAAGCGGCCCGATGCCTGAACACCCAGACCCGCCGTGGCGCCTAGATGAAGATGAAGCCCAACGTCGCCCGAAAGGCCTTGCGTCTGCAGCTCGCGCACCCAACTGTACAGAAAACCATACTGCACCTGCAGCCCAGCCGTAATCTGACTGTCCACATCCGCAATGAGCCACGTGCCCGGAGCCAAATCGTCTACCGACGTGATTTGAGCCGGCAGCAGCCAACTTTGCGTAGCCTCAAAGAGCGCTTCCGCAGCACCCATCCCCTTGGGTAAACGCCGTACAACGGCCAACAGCCCTTCACTGCGGCTCTCCGCACTCGCCGAGGCCGCTGCCGCACCGCCAAAAACCGCATTACCCTTGCCACGCGCATCCATAGAGTATGCCCAACGCAGCAGCAAGTAATTGCTCTCAGGATCGGCTTTGAGGCGCAACCCTGGGCCAATGTCGTCTTCTAAACCCAACTCGCGCAGCAAAACGGAGGAGTCGGGATATACTGCCACACCCGAGGCTACGCGGCCTTGCGCTCGAAAACTCACCGTCCTCTGCCCAGTGGCAAATGTAAGGCTATTACCCCCGGCTGCTGCCTGAGCCGAAACTTCGCTGATGCGAATAATGCGCTCCGGAAAAGGTTGGTTTTGCAATAGGGCAAACAATACGTCGGGCGCATTATTTACGACGTAGCGCACTGAAGCGCTCGAGTGCTCTCCTAAAAACTTGCGCGGCCTAACTAAAGGCACTTCGATGCCGTTAGAAGACTGGATAACTGGTGGCATGGGCATAGATGAAGCGACTTTTTTACAAAAATACAGAGGGACTTTTGGCGAACTAAGATGCCAAAAGTAGCGCATTAGGCAGCCCTTGCTCTGCAGCAAAAAGGCTTTTTGAAACAGCGCCACAAAGGTGCACCTCCGCGTCGGTTATGGGGTCTTCTGCTGTGTTAAATGTCGGTTTTGCCGTTGACAAAAAAGAGTTTATCCGCTCAACGCTAAGTGTCCTGCTGCGTTTTGCCCTAATAAAGATAAAGGCGAAAAAGGTCACCAGATGTCGGGCTAAAGACTCGCATAAACAGCAGCCTCCTACCCCGACAACGCTTTGTAGTTCCTTTTTTGCTAAAAGCAGCAGATGCATGGTTTTCGGTCTATTTTTACTAACAATTCGTGTGGCGCATACGTTCTCTGATTGCTATGAGAAAAACCCTATTGCTCGGGCTGACCATGACCCTATCCT
>CALHAM010000022.1 GCA_937934275.1 uncultured Saprospiraceae bacterium
TGTATAGGCGCCGGTGGCTGTATGGGCCTGATTGGCTTGCGTAACCTGCGCTACTTGCTCCCAAATAGCTTCTTGCTCTTTGCGAAAAACTTGGCTGCGCACCGAAGGGCTGCATACGCTGTGGTAGCCGTAGAAGGCTCCCCGACGTTCTTCTGCCTCGGAAGCTTCGGGGTTGTAGTAGAACGAACGCCCCTGCTCAACACAGAAAACTTCGATGTTTCGGATACTATCAGCCGCTATAACCTCATCTTGAGCTATTACGCGGTCCTGGTTGCCGCCCTGAACAACGTCGCCAGCCATGAGCAGTACTGGATGCTTTGTCTTGTTGAGGACGGTTAGCCCATGGTACCATACCTGGTTGCTTCGCCCAAATTCTTTCAATTCTACAATTCGAAAACCTTCAGTTTCCATAGCTTCAGCTAAAGTTAACAGAGGGAGCCTCACCTCTTTGCTAACGGCCATAGCCTCTCCGGTGAGGGTTATGGGATACAAGCGCAGCGAGCCGCATTGCCAGCCTGCGTCGTCGGTCATCAACAACTGCAGGCCGTGTTCGCCTCCAGCGAATGTAGGGTGGAAGGGGGATTTATCCTTAAGGCCTTTATCGTCAGTGGTCGGCGCTTTACAACTCGCAAGACTCAGCCCAACAATAGGCAATAGGAAAAGCAGATTTCGCAACATGGCATCAGTTTTTTGTATACAGAAAAAGTAAGACATGCATGCCTCATAACGATGAAAACGCACGTAGTAATGCATAAACTTCGAAAGGCAATTTTTGATGCTATGGAACGATACCTCCCTATTCGAAAGGTATTATGTCGAGTATTTCCGCCACATCCCTCCATCTCCAAATCTTCAAAAGACCACCTGGTATACAGCTGTTGCATTGGCATCGGTTGCCTGCTGCTCCGATACCGCATGCCGCTCTTCGGGTTTGGGTACAGTATCTTTACCGTCTGGGCTGGCATCGGTAGCCGCTTTTCTTGAAAACGCCTTGCTCCAGTGTGGCTATCGCCGCTACCTTTGTCCGCCAACAACGCTTATTGTGAAAGTTGTCATACCAGTAGCTGGTGCTGGCGCCCGTCTGCGGCCGCACACCTATACACAGCCGAAGCCACTCATGCCTGTAGCGGGCAAGCCCATTATTTGCTTTATCATAGACAAATTGGTCGAATCGGGGCTGAGCGATTTTGTCTTTGTCATCGGCTATTTGGGCGAAAAGGTGCGCGACTTCATCGAGACGCGGTACCCTCGGCTCAATGCCGAGTTTGTCTATCAAGAAAGCCGTGAAGGCTCAGGACACGCTGTCTGGACAGCCCGTGAGGCCATCGAAGATGAGGAAGAAATTTTTATCGCCTTTGGCGACACGATCTTCGATGCCGACCTTAGTCAGATGCTCGACTGTCCTTATTCCTGCTTAGGCGTCAAGAAAGTGGACAACCCGCGCGAGTTTGGCGTAGCGGAGCTGAATGCCGAGGATTTCGCCGTACGTGTCGTGGAAAAGCCGCGTATTCCGAAGACGAATATGGCTATAGTGGGACTGTACAAGGTAAAAAATGTGCCCTTACTGTTGCGCAGTGTGGAGCGCTTGATGCAGGAAAACATACGTACTTTCGGCGAAATCCAGCTGACCGATGCGCTTCAGCTCATGATCGAGGAGGGAGAGCGCTTCAAAGCTGTACCTGTACAGAACTGGTTCGACTGTGGGCGCAAGGAGGTACTTCTGGAAACGAATGCCATGCTGCTCAGTCAGCGCGGATATGCGGTAGATGCCCTGACTTTGCCCGTCTTCGACAATACCATCATCATCCACCCGGTGGCTATCGGCGACAATTGTCGCATCGTGAACAGCATCATCGGGCCCAATGTAACCATCGGCAATGGCGTAAGCATCAGCGATAGCATCATCCGAGATAGCATCATCGGCAATCAGGCTTCATTAGAGGATGTGGTGCTACGCCATTCCGTTGTCGGAATTGGCTCTTCGGTGCGCGGCTTAAACCTAGCGCTCAACATCGGCGACGATACGGAAATTGACTTCCGGTGAATACAACGCCGCAATTCGCCGATAAACCAATAAGTCAATGACCTAAAAACCTCGTCCCTTCACTTGCCATGCTCTACGCTATCTCTCCCATTGACGGCCGCTACGCCAACGCCACGCGCAAACTCACAGACTACTTCAGCGAATATGCGCTCATCCGATACCGAGTTTTCGTGGAAATTCAGTACTTCATCGCTCTATGTCAGTATGGGTTGCCTCAATTGGCCGGTTTCGACGAAGCCAAAATAGACGACCTGAACGCCATCTTTGAGCGCTTTAGCGAGGCGGATGCCGAAGCGATTAAGGCCATCGAACGGACCATCAATCACGACGTGAAAGCGGTAGAGTATTTCCTTAAAGAACGCCTCGATGCCCTGGAGCTAGGGCATCTGCGTGAGTTCATTCACTTTGGGCTAACCTCGCAAGACATCAACAACACCGCTATACCGCTGCTGCTTAAAGGCGCTCTGGAAGAGGTTTATTACCCTCTTTTCCAGCGCTTGCGCGACCACATTCACCACTTGGCTCAGGAGTGGGCGCATGTGCCCATGTTAGCGCGCACGCATGGACAACCGGCCTCCCCTACGTTCTTGGGCAAAGAATTAGCCGTCTTTGTCGCTCGTTTAGACGAGCAAGTGCGCCAACTGAAAGCCATTCCGCACCGCGCCAAATTTGGAGGGGCCACAGGTAACTTCAACGCCCACTACGCTGCCTATCCCGATTACGACTGGCACCAGTTCGGCGACGACTTCGTGCGCGAATTTCTCGGATTAGAGCGCGCTCAACCCACCACCCAGATCGAACACTACGACTGCTTGGCCGCCCAATGCCACGCCTTGAGCCGCATCAATACCATCCTGATAGACTTCTGCCGAGACGTGTGGACTTACATCTCCTTAGAGTATTTTCGCCAAAGGACAGTTCAAGAAGAAGTCGGCTCGTCGGCTATGCCGCATAAGGTCAACCCGATTGACTTTGAAAACGCAGAGGGGAATCTGGGTCTTGCCAATGCGCTGTTGCAGCATTTAGCAGAGAAACTCCCCATCAGCCGATTGCAACGCGATTTGACCGACAGCACGGTGTTGCGCAACTTAGGCGTACCTATCGCCCATACGGTCGTTGCCTTCAAAGCCATCGTGAAAGGTTTGGATAAACTTACACTGAATGAGGGCAAGCTTTACGACGATTTAGAAGACAACTGGGCTGTGGTGGCCGAGGGTATCCAGGCCATTCTTCGACGTGAGGGCTATGCGCGCCCATACGAAGTTCTCAAAGAGCTGACACGCGGGCGCTCAGCCGTGACATCAGCAGATATCCACGCATTCATCCGTCAGCTGCAGGTGCGCCCTGAGGTCAAGGAGGAGCTCTTACGCCTGACACCGCATAATTACACTGGGCAATGGCGAGTGCTTTAGCGATGGACTGCTAAGGGGGGGGCTGTCCTTGGCGTTATGCACCCGATAAATCAGAAGGTGTAATTCAGGACGAAGCTAACATGCGTCATGTCTACCTTATTGATCACGTAGCGGTAGTTACCGTAGAACTCGCCAATACGCCCCTTCCAAACCCAGAGGAATTGTCCGCTCAAGCCCTCAAGGGGACCACCGAAACGATAGCGCACATCTGCATTAAACTGTCGGAAGGCCGGAAAGCTGTACTTGTTGAGCGCCGTTTTTTGGATGTCGGGCAGGTAAAAGTGTCCGTAGGCAACTTCTACTTGCCAGTGTTTGTCAGGAGAAGTGCCAATGAGGCGGCCGGTAATCGAGTGAGAGTCGCCACTTCCCTCGATGCGTTCGCGCGGCATGAAGGTATAAAAAGGCTCGCGCCCCCATTCGCGTGGAGAGAGGAAGCGTCCATGCGCCGTAACGCGAGTATAAGCGGCCAGCGCTTGCCACCAGCTGTATTGCCAGCCAGCTTGAGTACTCAGGGCCAGCGATTGGCCGCCAGCGGGAAAGTACGCCTTAGTCGGGTCTTCGTTACCACCGTGTGCGACGGCGTTCTGACGAATGAGTATAAAACCTGCCATAAGGCGATGTTCGCCTGAGATGGGGTGCTGGTAATCTGCCCGTAGGAGGGCTGTGTTGAAGATGCGCTCTACGTATTGCTCCCACACTTGCAGCGTCAAGTGCTCGTGTGGCTTCAGCGAGATACCCAATAGACCAATGCCGTGGCTTTTGAGATTACCTGAATAGCCACTCGCTGAACCATCGGGATTGATGCCGCGTGGATAGAGACCAATGGACTCGCCGACGGTGTACCAACGCACCGTACTGCGGGGGGATATTCGCCATAGCAGGCCGCCTTCGATCTTAATGTTGTTCCATTCGTTCCATTCCCACCAGGCACCAGCTTCAGCAGTAGGGCGCATGCGCCCGTCTTGATGGTTGATGAGCGGCGACTGCAGCAATTGCTTCCCCACCGTTAGGTGAGACTTGCGCCACTGATAGCGAAGCCACAGCTCTTCTAAGCGATTTAACCCACGCCGGTTGCGCGGGTTTTCTACGTCAAATAACCCTATCTCGTAGCGATTGACGGCCCCCGTAGCTGAGTCGCGCCTGCTGAGGTCGGAGGAAAATAAATTAAAGTTGAAAGCACTACCTATGCCCAGACTAAGCCCATGCCAGGGGGCAGAGCGGAAATAGAGCCAGCCCCCAGCGGCCCAGGCGTAGTAGTCTGACAACTCTCCCGTGTTATTGGTAGCCATGAAGAACGTCCGAAACTGCCCCCCGTGCCTCCCTTTTTGAAAGGCTTGGAGTAGCGTATCGGTCTTGCACGGAGGCGCGCCCTGACTCGAGGTCGTATCGCCTTCGGTTGGACAAGCGCAAAGGGATGTTGCTAATAGTACTGTCCAAAGCTCCAAAGTCAATCGCCGAACGATTAGATACCCTCTCATAGATAAAACTCGCGCTAAGTGCAAAAATCTATTTGTCCTACCCGTAAAGTATTGCGAGTGGAGTAACGAGGGAGTCTCCTCATGCTGTTTAGGAGGCTTTTCGCTTTTATCGGTTGAGAAAACGCGAAAAAGGCGCCTCGTACTGCTATTGCCGAGGGGCTAAGAAGGCGTGTTGCTCAAGCCAGGCCGCTTCATCCAGCACATTAACTTTTCCAGAGTGGACGTCGTAAACCATCGGAACTACTCCTACTTGTTTTTGCGCCATCTTTTCAGCAATTAAGGGTTGTTGGCGAATTTGATCTACACCATGGATGACATTGGCCTCTACACAAACTGCGAGGTTTTTGCCTTCTTTTTGGAGGATGTATTGTTCTTCGGGTTCCTGTTTTAGGGTCTCCACAATCTGACGAATGTGTCCGTGGCATTCGCCTCCTTCCAAAAAAGCCTTGATGGCGCCGCACTCGGTGTGCCCCAGCACCACTATCAGAGGGGGGCCCAGGTGCTCGATGGCGTATTCAATACTGCCCAGCTCCAGATCACTGACCAGATTACCTGCCGTGCGAATCACAAACAAATCACCCAGCCCTTCATCAAAGACAATCTCAGGAGGGACGCGGCTGTCTGAGCAGGTAACGATGACGGCAAACGGGTGCTGGTCTCTTTCCGTCTCATGAACCCGCTGCTGGGTTTGGTGTGGATGTTGAAGCCTTCCCGATAGGAATCGCTCATTGCCTTCTAACAGGGCTACCAGTCCCTCTTCCGGCGTAGTAGGGCGCTTTTCTTTGACGCGGGTGGTCGATTGGCAGCCCAGCATTAAGCCATAGGCTACTAAGCCTATTTGTACGAGGAAACGCATAGAGAATTGCATGTGCGGAAAGAGTAGTTGTGTGGCCTTAGTAGTACTTGCGCTTTACCGGAGCGCATCGCCGGCTTTTGCCGATGATTTCTTGTTGCCGTCTGCTGCGGCAAAGTTCCGCTTGAAGAGAGCACTGCAGAAGTGATATCTGTCACGTTGCGCCACTTTTTTAGCTCATCCTCCGTTTTTTCTATGCTCAGACGGCGGCTCGAACGCTACTTACCATTTCAGCAGCTCTACTCCATTTTTGAGTAGTCGTACTTTTCCGGCCTCGGCGAGTTTTTTCATCAATCTTGAAATCACCTCTCGAGAGGAGTTTAGCTCTTGTGCAATTTGCGTATTAGTAAGCTCAATCACCTTTGTGCCTAAGGCCTGACTGTAGCGGCGCAGATAAAATTCCAGGCGCACATCCATGTTTTGGAAGGCAATGTGGTCAATGGTTTCTAAGAGTTCTTCGTAGCGGCGCCGGTAGGTGCTTACGACAAAGTGATACCAGGTGCGGTAGTTGCGCATCCAGTTTTCGGTGTGTTCTAAGGGTATCACTAAGAGTTTGGCCTCTGTCACGGCTCGAGCGGTTACCGAACTAGCGCGGAAAGTCTTATCGCAGATTAGCGAAAGAGCGCAGCCGTCACCCGGATTAAGGTAATACATGAAGAATTCGCTGCCGTCTTCGTCGCTTTCGCGAAAGAGTTTGACTAGGCCCTCTAATACAATCATCGTGTTCCGAATGGGTTGCCCACTTTGAAGGAGCGTTTGGCCAGCGGAGACGTCTACAATTCGTCCCTTTTCCTTCATTTCAGCCAATAGACCTTCCTCAAAATCGCGCAATAGATGACGGTAGTTTTCCATACTTGTTTGAAATACAGCTGAATGCTGGGAATTTGGGTAATTCTGAGCGCCAGCATTGCTTTTTAGCGTTGTATGCGCAGGCTCTCAGCGCCTTTAATGGCTAAAAGACGCAACAAAAGTAACCACGGAAAGCCATGCATCAGCAGGTCAAACCAGTCCATGGGTTGCATGCCTACAGCACCGCCCAACACCCAACGAAGCTTACCTATAAGGTGTGGCTCAGGTGTAAAAGGCGCTAAGCCGAGAGTCAAGCAGAACATCAGCACTATTTTCCAATCGTTCCACGGTTTCATTACAACAAGAAATCTAAAAAAAGGTGTGGCGCCGGCCTTTGGGTCGGTAACATTAACAGGGTAATGTGCGAAATGGATATGTTTATTCAGTGTTAAAACACAAAAAACGATGAGCAAAAGTCTGAAACCCGATGGCACAAGTGGTGTGATAAAAGTCACTGCTCTTTTTTAACCTGCACGGTGTTCGCAATAAAGACTAAGAAGGGCCTCAGTGGCCCACCTCTTTTCGAGGGAGGTGCTTCGCCCGCGCCTCTCGCGTTACCTTTGCGCCGCTAAACGCTTTTGATGTATGAAATACGGTCTTTTTTTCTTACTCTTATCTGTGTTGATGTGGAGCGCATGCCAGCAAGACAACAGTCGTGCTCAGGGAGAGACTTCAGGCTCTACAACTCAGGCCAGTCCGCTGATTCTCGCGGGTCAATGGATAGCCATGGACTTTTGTGCTCGCGCCAACCAGTACGGCTCCGTGTTGGGGGCCATGAACAACGCCCATGTGCCCTACGCTTTTGCTTTTGAATTTTTGCCCGACCTGCCCGACAGCGTCATTTGCTACGACGGCAGCCGTTCTTGGAAGCTGCCCGTTAAGTACAACCGCGATACCTTGGAACTCTCCAACGCTTTCGAGGGCAAATCCATTTTCTTAGTCTATCATTCGCAAGGCGAGAAAGACATGACCCTCTTCGACGGCACGAAAGGCCGCACCCGAATGGACCGCTTCATCAAGTCAAGTGCCAACACACCAAATGCCTTTGGTGCCTTCATGGTAGCGTTGCACCACAATCTCTTCAGCGGTTCGATCATTCCTCTAGATAGAAGCAATAGCCGAGATACACTGCTCTTTACCCCCGGCGGCAGCATCCTGCGCTGGAAGGATTACGATACGTATCGCGTGTGCGTAACGAGCGACTGCTTTACGGCAAAAGAGCCTTCCGACATAATCATCCTATCGAGATCAGACAAGCCGGATACCGAAAAGCGCTTTGTTTTTCGCTACAACGCCACCAACGATACCTTGACCCTCTATCATCTGCTGCCCAACCGCTCCGACGAAAAAGCAGCCCAAGACATCGGCGGCATCGCTTATCGCTTCCGGCGCCTACAACCACAGTAAAACCTCACCATCGCTCTTATGGCTTCTGCATCACACTCCTTATCTGAATACGACGCGGCTACTGTACCCGATGCCACCGACCTAACTTTCGGCATTGTCGTGGCCGAGTGGAATGCCCCGATCACACACGCTTTGTACGAGGGGTGTTACGACACCTTGATAAAGCACGGTGCGCAGCCCGCCAACATTCACGTCATACAGGTTCCTGGCTCATTCGAACTTCCTGCAGGTGCTCGTATGCTGCATGGGCAGAAAAACCCAGATGCAGTGATTTGCCTTGGTTGTGTGATTAGAGGCGAGACCAGCCACCATGAGTACATCAATCAGGCCGTAGCGCATGGGTTAGTCAACCTCAGCTTAGCTACGGGTAAGGCTTTCCTCTTCGGCGTTCTGACGACCGACAACGAACAACAAGCGCGTGATCGCGCGGGAGGAAAACACGGCAACAAGGGCGTTGAAGCGGCTGTTGCAGCCATTCGCATGGCCGCCCTCAAGCGCGACCTGTCAGCACCTAAGAAGAAAATTGGGTTTTAAGCGTTGGTGTACGAACGAGTCCGTGTTAGACCTAAACTGCGCTGAGGATAAGTACTGACCCTCAGCGCAGTTTTCGGTCAGAGCTATTACAATCCGCTAGGAGAAAACCGAATGCCCGCATAAACTATCGGCCCCATGATGGGTGCCCACAGTTGGGAGCCGTTGAAGAAGGGGCTTTGAGGGTCATCAGCGGCAATGATGGCGTGGTGTTGCTGAATACCTGTCAGGTTTTCGCCTCCTATGTAAATTTCAAAGCGCTCCCAAGTGCGCGTTATCTGCGCACTCCACAGCGCATAGGCGGGTGTTATGGCCGGAAAATGGTGCACCAGCTCGTGCGGTATTTGGCTGTTGTCGGGTAGGCGCTGGGGGCCAACCAACTGCACGCGCGTGTTGAACATCCATTTTTTGTCGGGTGTCGTGTAGTCCAGCGTCGCCAAGCCGCGGTGCCGAGCGACCAAAGGCAGCAGACGCAGTACGCCATCGCTAAAGGTCGAGCGCGTATCCGTCCATTTGTAAGCGAGCCGAACGTCTAAACCATTCAGCGGCGTGTGCTGCAGCATGGTCAGCAAGTTGTTGGCGAATGCTGGCCCGGGCGCGTAATAAAACAGTACTTCCGTGGGCGATTGATCCACATCTACGACAATTTGTCGGGTAAAGTCGGTGCGATACAGGTCTACGTTCAGGGTAGTTTTGCGCGCGCCCAGTCGGAACTCGTGCGTCAGGTTGATGCCGTAGTTCCATGCCTCCTCGAGGCGCAAATCGGAAGCAAAGCGCAGGGTGCGGTTACTAGCCAGCACGCTGATGTTTTCGGCCATAAGGTGAGGAGAGCGATAGCCGCGGCCTGCTGACAAACGCACTACTGTCTCCGGGCTAAAGTTGTACTTGAGGCTAACCCGCGGGGTAACCAGCCATCCGAACCGGCTGTTCCAGTCTATGCGGCCGCCCAACACGACGACGAAATCAGCGAAGCCCATTGCCAAGTTGGGGCGGCTATACGTGTATTCGGCCATAACGCCGGGGGCCCACTCCGTTCTGCTGAGGTCTTGCTCTTGTACGCGCTCTTGAATATCGTCGTATAGTATCGAAGGAGCAAGCGTTATTTGGTGGTCGGTAGTGCCAATGATGGATTGGTACAGCGTCTGCCAATAGGCAGAGCGTTGTTCGGCGGTGTAGCGGTTAGGCCCGAAAGTACCCTGAGTGCGGTGGCGTGAAGCCGATACCATATTGCCCAACTGGCGGTAAGGGCGTCCGCTCAGCCCTTCTACACCTATTTTACCCCAGACCTCGAGGCGGTCGTTGTGGATCTCTACGCCAAAGCGGTCGGGCACATTTTCAATAGGGCGGATTTGGCCGCCGCGGCGGTAGTCCGTTAAGGCTTGCACATTGAACTGAGCGCATACTTGAGGGCCTTCGTAGAAGAGGCGGTATAGGCCGTTGATCTGTTGGCGGTTGGGGGTGTCGTAGAAATTATCGCCATTCATATCCCAGCGGTTGCGCACAAAATTGGCGTGCGTCAGCAGACCGTGCGACCATTTGCCCTTGCCGCGACTATTGAGATGCACGTTCAACTCGCCGCGTCCTTCCGTTGAAGTAAAGGCGTTGATAAACAAAGGTTTATCTTGCGAAGGCTTGACCAATTCGGCGTTGATCTGCCCGCTAATGCCGGCAAACCCCTGCCTAACCGAGCTGGCGCCTTTGGCCAGCTGGATGCCATGGAGCCACGTGCCCGGTAAGTACTCAAACGAATAGGGCGTGGCAATACCCTGTAGGGTAGGGCGGTTTTCCACTAAGAACTGGCTGTAGATACCGCGCAGGCCAAGCATTTGAATTTCTTTGACGCCCGTCAACGCATTAGAATACGTAACGTCGGCAGCGCCGTTGGTTTCGAAGCTCTCCGAAAGATTACAGCAGGGAGCCTTGCGCAGTTCATTGCGCTCGATGCGTTCTACGTTGCGCGGTTCAAGCGTGGAAATGCGCGTATCGAAGCGATGCTCTCGAATGGTTACTTCTTGGAGCCGGCGCACGCCGTTGACCTCAATCCACAGACTGTCCTCCTCAGGTAATACCTGCACTTGAGCTGTGGTGTAACCGGGGTATTGGATGAGTAGAGTAGCCTCATGGCAGCGCTTAGGCAGCCAAAAACGACCTAAGGTATCGGTGACGGTGCCGCCCGTGGTATCAGCCCAGCGCACGGTAGCTCCTGCGAGGACTTCTGCTTTTTCATTGGTT
>CALHAM010000023.1 GCA_937934275.1 uncultured Saprospiraceae bacterium
ATCATGATGCCATTGGCTGCCTTGACGATGGAACGAATATTGCGTACTGCCTCGGGCTTTTCAATTTTGGCCATTACTTTGGCGTGATGCCTGCGCGCCTCAATGCGACGGCGCAAATCGTCCACATCCTCGCGCGAGCGCACAAACGATAGAGCAATCCAGTTGATCGACGGCTGTGTGAGGATAAAGTCTAAGTCGCGGAGGTCTTTTTCCGTCAGTGCGGGCAATTTAATGTTGGTGTCGGGCAGATTGACCCCCTTATTGCTGCTCAGGATTCCGCCATGTATACAGCGCAGTTGAACCGTGTCCTTCTTGTTGGTCGCCACTACCACAAACTCCAATTTGCCGTCGTCCATCAAGATGCGCTCGCCCTCATCACAGTCCTCAGCAAAGCGCTCATACGACATGTAAATCTTTTCGCGCGTACCGATAACTTCCTCGTTCACCAGCGTGATGGTGTCTCCTATCTTCAATTCTAAAGCGTCGTTCTCCAACTTGCCTATGCGCAATTTCGGCCCTTGCAAGTCGGCCAAAATCCCGAGGTGCAAGTGGTATTCCTGGTTAATACTCTCTATGTGCCGAATAACCTCTAAATGCTCTTCATGACTGCCGTGGCTAAAATTCAGTCGAAAAACATCTACACCAGCCTCCACTAAGGCCAAAAGTTCTTCCCGCTTCCGACACGCCGGGCCTACGGTGGCGACTATCTTGGTGTTCTGACCGCTGTCTTTTTTCATAAGAGGAACATTTTGAGAAAACAGCACCTCTGCATCCGCTCGTACCATGAATAAGTTTTTTTAGTGTATAAAAAACAATAAGTGGCCGAAGCAAAGATACGACCTTACTTCCTCATGGTGCAAATTCAACGCCAAAATGCGGCTTTTCTTTTAAATTTAATGTGAATAAAGCGGCCCACGGCGCGAAAGCGCGGTCAGACGCCTTTTTGCGATCTAAGTGTAAAATGGACAAGTAAGCCCCTTTAGCACGGAGAGTCGCTCGGCAAAAAATCACAAACAAAAATTTTTTTAAAAAGTGTAGCAGCCGTTTCTTTGCCCTTCGAAAAATGGCATTTTTTCACCTAAAGTTCATCAAAGATTATGGCAAACGTCGCCGAACGCGTAAAGAAAATTATTGTGGATAAGCTAGGGGTAGACGAGAATGAAGTGACGCCCGAAGCTAACTTCATCCAGGACCTGGGAGCAGATTCGCTCGACACAGTAGAGCTCATCATGGAGTTTGAACGGGAATTCGATGTGTCTATTCCCGACGAGCAAGCGGAAAAGATTCAGACGGTCGGACAAGCGATTGAGTATTTGGAGAAGCAGTTGGCTTCCTAATTGGTTTGGCTGGTTGCTCATCCATATGGGAGAAAGGTTCAGGACGCCGCGGTCGTCCTGAACCTTTTGGCTTTTAGCAGAGCGGCCTTTTCATACCTTTGCAACAGCTTGCCCTATTGGTAAACGATACTGTCACTGCTAACAGCCATTGTATAACGCATAATGAGACGTGTTGTAATTACGGGCATGGGCGCCCTAACCCCTATTGGCAACAACCTAGCCGCGTATTTAGATGGGCTTCGCCGTGGCGAGAGCGGAGCAGCACCAATTACCCAATTCGACGCCAGCCTGTTCAAAACCCGCTTCGCCTGCGAAGTGAAGGATTTTCGACCGGAAGAGTACCTTGACCGCCGAGAAGTGCGGCGTTTAGACCGCTTCACGCAGTTTGCCCTGGTTACTGCGATGGAAGCGCTGAAAGACTCTGGGCTTGACTTAGACGCCGTTGACAAAAGGCGCGTTGGCGTCATTTGGTCTTCAGGGATTGGCGGGATGACCACCCTTGAGAAGGAAATTGAAGACCATGTTTTGGGCAACGGCACGCCGCGACACAGTCCGTTTCTTATTCCGAAGATGATCGCCGACATCGCTGCTGGCCACATTTCTATCCAATACGGGTTCATGGGTGTAAACTACGCCACGCTATCTGCCTGTGCCTCTTCGTCGCATGCCCTCATGAATGCGTTCGATTACATTCGCATAGGTCGTGCCGACATCATCGTAGCGGGTGGCTCGGAGGCGACCATTACAAAGACGGCTGTGGGCGGTTTCAACTCGATGAAAGCGCTCAGCGAACGCAACGACGACTACAAGACAGCCTCGCGCCCATTCGATAAAGACCGCGATGGTTTTGTATTGGGCGAGGGGGCGGGTGCGCTCATCTTAGAAGAGTACGAGCATGCCCTCCGGCGCGGTGCACGTATCTACGCCGAAGTTGTCGGGGCGGCCGCTACTGCCGATGCCTACCACATTACGGCGCCGCATCCTGAAGGCGTGGGCGTCATTTTGGTCATGAACCTCGCCCTACAAGACGCTGGTTTGCAACCTTCCGACATTGACTACATTAACGTCCATGGGACCTCAACCCCTCTGGGCGACGTGGCTGAACTAAAGGCCATCAGCACTGTCTTCGGCGAGCATGTCTACGCCCTTAATATTTCCTCGACAAAAAGCATGACCGGCCACCTGCTCGGTGCCGCTGGCGCCATTGAAGCCATCGCCTCCGTGTTGGCCGTTCATCACGACTTTATACCACCTACCATCAATCATTTCACCGATGATCCGGAGATTGACCCTCGCCTTAACCTCACCTTCAACCACGCCCAAGAGCGCTTAGTGCGCGCGGCCATGAGCAACACGTTTGGTTTCGGCGGTCACAACGCCTCCCTTGTGTTTAAGAAATTCACACCGTAACGCCTGCTAGATCGACCCCATTAGGCCAAATGGGAGCGCCCATAATTGGGTTCAGCTAATTGAAGCGCTACTATATGTCGTATATCATTCGCTTTTTCAGACGCCTTTACAACTACTACCTCAGCCCAGACCGGGAGATCGCTCGGCGCTTGAAAAATCTTATTGGCTTTACCCCCGCCTATTTGAAGCACTTTAAACTGGCCTTCTATCACAAAAGCACTGCCTCCAACCGCGATTACGCCATCTCGAATAATGAGCGCTTGGAATTCCTTGGCGATGCCATCTTGAGCACCATTGTCGCTGAATATCTGTTTACTAAGTACCCCAACAGCGACGAGGGATTTCTGACCAAGATGCGCTCCAAAATCGTAAAGCGGCACTCTTTAGACGAAATTGCCGACCGCATGGGCCTAGACATGTTGCTCGCTCAGTACAATACTACTCGACTGTCGCGCTCGATGTTGGGCAACGCACTAGAGGCCTTAGTCGGAGCCATATACCTTGAAAAAGGTTACGAATACACCAAAAACTATGTCATCTGCCGCCTTTTACGCCGATATCTGAACATGCACGAACTAGAGCACTTTGACGATAATTACAAAAGCCAACTGCTTGAGTGGTGCCAAAGACACGGCTACACAGTGGAATATAAGGTACTCTCGCGCTACAAGAGCGACAAGCGCGATAAATTTAAAGTCGCTGTTTATGTAAATGGTAAAAAAGTGGGCACTGCCGACGACTTCAACAAGAAGAGTGCCGAGCAATTGGCCAGTGAGCGCGCCATGCATACTCTGCACATTCTGCCCACCGCTAATGGCCATGCACACCTATCTGCCGAAATTGAAGAGGCAGAAAGCGAGACCCCTAACGACAATATACTTTGAGCACCTATTAAGGTCGAAAGACTGTTAGTTGCGCAAGCGCGATTGCCCGAGGAAGAAGGAACTATACTCCCGAAAAATTGGCCCAAACACGTGGTGCTGGGTGATATAGTAGTCTTGGCCGTCGTTCACTTCTGTCAAATAGTGTATAACAAACGGCTGTCCAGTTTGAGCATCTCTCTGCATATTGATGGGCCAAAAACGCGCCTTCAGCGATGTTTGGTCAGTGCGCTCCACTTGGACAACGGCAAAAGGCACTAGCCCTCGAATAGAGTCCACATTCAGCTCCGAATGCGCGAAACCCTCAGCCCCCAAGAACTCGTATTTGAGCAGATAGGCCTCAACCGCGCCCTTGCGCGGCGGTGCCTTGCTCACAGGAGTCGTGCTAAACAAGGGCCGAAC
>CALHAM010000024.1 GCA_937934275.1 uncultured Saprospiraceae bacterium
TTGCCAAAGCCCACAATGCCGGGAACGTTGAGCGTACCCGAACGCATGCCGCGCTCATGACCGCCGCCGTCGATTTGGGCCGTCACTTTGACGCGCGGGTTTTTTCGGCTTACGTATAGGGCGCCGATGCCTTTGGGGCCGTACATCTTATGTGCTGTAAACGACATGAGATGGATGCCCACTTCGCGCGGGAAGGTAGGGATCTTGCCCACGGCCTGTGTTGCATCGCTATGGAAAAGAACACCGTGTTTTTCGCAGATAGCCGCAATTTGACGCATGGGCTGAATAACGCCCGTTTCGTTATTGGCCCACATTACACTGACCAAAATGGTAGTCGGGCGAATAGCAGCCTCCAATTCTTTTAAGTTAATCAGGCCTTCAGAATTAACCTTCAAATAGGTTACTTCGGCGCCCATCTTTTCCAAGTGGCGGCAAGTATCCAAAATGGCCTTATGCTCCGTTTCAACCGTGATGATGTGGTTACCTTTGCGCGCATACATTTCGAATACTCCCTTGAGCGCCAGATTATTGCTCTCCGTAGCGCCGGAGGTGAAAATGATTTCCTTATCCTCAGCCCCAATGAGCTGAGCAATTTGTTCACGGGCGTAGTCTACAGCCTCTTCTGCCTCCCAGCCAAAAGGGTGGCTGCGGCTGGCGGCATTGCCCGGCTTTTCGAAAAAGTAGGGTAACATAGCTTCAACCACCCGCGGATCGCAAGGCGTGGTGGCGTTGTTATCCAGGTAAATAAGTCTGCGCTTGTCCATAATTAGAGAGTGTTGCGTGAATTTAGATTTATTCTACCCCGCCTTTTCAGGCAGCAAAAATAACAAAGGCGCCGAGGAGTTTGTTTAGAAAAAATCTGCTTAAACGTTTTTTTTTATTGAACCAAGTAAAACCGCGAGGCGAAGGGTATTGTGCTCTGAGACACGAGTGATTTTTGTGCGCGAAAAAACGAGCCGCTACGGTGCAGGAATAAGGCTTTGACCGCAGTCGTTCGCGTCAGTAGCCGCTCTAAGGTATCTTTGTCCCGTTATTCGAGGTGCTTCGGTTCTTCAACAGATCCTTCAAGTTATGCGCAAGATTTTTATTTTGAGTTGTTTATGGCTTCTAACTTTGATGGCTTGGGCGCAGTCGATTCATTGGACGCCTGCAGGCGACAGCTACTGGGAATACGAGGAGAAGCCGGGCCAAATCGTTAGAGTCACTCTACCCAATCGGCAAAAAGAGGTAGTGGTGTCGGCCGAACAGTTGACACAACCAGGCGCATTAGCTCCTATGCCAGTGCGCGATTTTTTCTTTTCGGAAGATGGCACTCGGGTACTCATTTATACCAATACTCAGCGCGTTTGGCGCTACGACACACGGGGTGACTATTGGGTCATTGACTTGAAAAAGAGGGAAATGCGCCAGTTGGGAAAAGATCGCCCCACCTCTTCGCTCATGTTTGCCAAGTTTTCGCCCGATGGTCAGAAGGTTGCTTATGTGAGCGAGCGCAACCTCTACGTGGAAGACCTCAATACGGGAAGGGTAACCCAGCTGACGCAAACGGATGAGCGCGGCAAACTGATTAACGGTACTTTTGACTGGGTCTATGAAGAGGAGTTCGACTGTCGCGACGGCTTTCGATGGAGTCCGGATAGCCGGCAGATCGCCTATTGGCAAATAGACGCCAACCGGGTGCGCGACTTTTACATGATCAACAACATAGATTCGATATATTCCATCGTTGTGCCGGTGGAGTATCCGAAAGTGGGCGAGCCACCCTCTCCCTATCGCATCGGCGTGGTGGATGTGGCCACAGCCCAAACGCGCTGGATGGAGTTGCCCGGCGACCCGGCTAATACTTACCTCCCTCGCATGGAATGGGCTGCCAGTTCCGCAGAATTGCTCCTCCAGCAACTCAACCGCAAACAAAACACTAGCCAGTTACTCCTTTGCTCCGTGGCTACGGGCCAAGCTCGAGCGATTTACACCGAAACCGACAGCACTTGGATAGACCTGCAAGCCGATGGCGAGAAGAGCTACTGGGAGTGGCTCGAAGGAGGCCGGTCGTTTCTTTGGCTATCGGAAAAAGACGGCTGGCGACACGCTTATCGCATCGCGCGCAACGGCCAATCGGAGACCTTGTTAACGCCTGGCGACTACGACGTGATTCGCATCGCGCGCGTAGATGAAAGAGGCGGATACCTCTATTTTATTGCCTCGCCCGACAACGCCACCCAGGAATACCTGTACCGCATTCGCATGGATGGTAAGAGTCGGCCGGAACGCCTTTCGCCTCCAGGACAAGCAGGAACACACGCCTACCTTATCTCGCCCAATGCGCGTTATGCCCTGCACATTTTCTCGAACCACTACACGCCGCGGGCAGAAGAGTGGATTACGCTGCCCGACCACAAGCCTCTTGACCCCAAAGAGGCCATTCCATTGGAAATCAGAGCGCCGGCGGATAAGAAAATCGAGTTTTTTCAGATAACTACTCAGGACGGTGTTACGATGGACGGATGGCTTGTGAAGCCCACCGACTTTGACTCAACGAAGCGCTATCCCATCGTCTTCTATGTCTACACCGAACCGGCAGGGGCTACCGTCCGCGATCGCTTTGGCGTCGGACGCAACCGCCTCTACGTCGGCGACATGAGCAAGGATGGCTACATCTACGCTTCCCTCGATGGACGCGGCACGCCTGCGCCCAAGGGGCGCGCCTGGCGCAAAGCCATCTACCGCAACATTGGCATCGTCAACATCCGAGATCAGGCTATGGGCGCTCAGGCCATGTTCCGGCGGTGGCCCTGGATCGACACCTCGCGCGTAGCCGTGCACGGCTGGAGCGGCGGCGGCGCAGCCACCTTGAATCTGTTGTTCCAATACCCGGACATTTACCACACCGGCATCGCTATAGCCGCCATCAGCAACCAGCTGACCTACGACAACATCTATCAGGAGCGCTACATGGGCTTGCCGCAAGAAAACCGCGAAGACTTCTTGGCCGGCTCGCCTGTAACGCACGCTAAGAACCTTCGAGGCAATCTATTGTACATCCACGGTACTGCTGACGACAATGTACACTATCAAAATGCCGAAATCCTCATCAATGAACTCATCAAACACAACAAGCAATTCCAGTTCATGGCGTACCCCAACCGCTCGCACAGCCTCTCCGAGGGCGAAGGAACAAGCCGGCATTTGGCCACCTTGTTCACTAATTTTTTAAAAACACACTGCCCACCCGGCGGGCGCTAAGGCGTCCGGATCTGTTATTCCTCAAGATCGAGGCAAGCGCGCATTTACGGATAGCCGGGCGCCGACAACGTTAGCAATTCACCACAAAAACTTCACCTATAACAAGTCTGATCGTTAGGCAAATATGCAGAGAACAACTCTTCTTTTCCTGTTGGCCCTTTTGTGCACAGGGCCACTAATGGCCCAAAAGAAAAAGAAACTGGCGGCCGACTTTTCCTTTCCAGAACACCTGTCGGCACCGGCAAAAGTGGTATTTGTCAACCAATCTTTGGGTGCGGATGCTTATCTATGGGACTTTGGCGACGGCAGCACGTCGAGCGAAGCTGACCCCACTCATGTTTACAAACATTCGGGCAATTACAAAGTCAAACTCACTGCCCTACAGGGCAAAAAAAGCAAAAGTGTGGAAAAAGTTGTTCAAGTTAAAGCCCCAGAGCGCTGCCTGGTCGAAATCGAAACTGAATACGGCACAATGCTGGCCGAATTGTTCGCCAGCACTCCTAAGCACCGCGACAATTTCGTGAAGCTCGCCGATGAAGGCTTTTACGATGGGCTGTTGTTTCACCGCGTCATCAATGGTTTTATGATTCAAGGGGGCGACCCTCAGTCGCGCAATGCAGCGCCCGGGCAGATGCTGGGTGTGGGGGGGCCGGGCTATCAGATACCCGCTGAATTTGTAGACTCGCTGATTCACCTCAAAGGAGCCATTGCGGCAGCGCGCACCAACAATCCCAAAAAAGAGTCGAGCGGCTCGCAATTCTACATCGTTCAGGGTGGGCCTGTAGAGGAGAGCCAACTAAACCAAATTGAAATGATGCGCGGCTTTCGCTACACACCGGAGCAACGCGAAAGCTACCGCAAGCTGGGCGGCACACCGCATTTAGACCGCGAATACACGGTATTTGGCCGAGTCATTGAAGGGCTGGAAGTCATTGATAAGATTGCCGCCGTGGAAACCGGTCAGGCTGACCGTCCGAAGAAGGACGTATGGATGAAAGTTCGGGTGATCAAATAAAACCTTAACTTTGGCATCCATCGCTTTCTCCCTTTCTCTGCTCAATGATTGCGCTAGAGCCACGTTGGCGCTTTGTGGAGGCGGATGAAGCTCAAGTAGAGCAGTTGCGCCGAATGTTGGGCATTCACCCAGCCCTATGTCGAATACTGGCCCAACGCGGTGTGCACACTTTTGAGGAGGCTAAGCGCTTTTTTCGGCCATCGTTAACCGATTTGCATTCGCCCTTCGAATTGCGCGACATGGAGCGAGCGGTAGGGCGATTGGTGAGCGCACTTGAGCGCGGCGAGCGCATCCTGCTGTACGGCGACTACGATGTGGATGGTACGACAGGTGTGGCGCTGCTGTACGCCTTTTTATCGCGCTTACACCCGCATTTGGACTACTACTTGCCCGACCGCGAACGCGAGGGCTACGGAGTTAGCCTCGCCGGCATTGAGTATGCGCACCGGACAGGAGCATCGCTGCTTATAGCTATTGACTGCGGCATACAGGCGCATGAGCCGATAGCCATGGCCAACGAGCGCGGCATAGAGGTTATCGTATGCGACCATCACCTGCCCGAGGGGACGCTGCCGCCGGCCCATGCTGTGCTCGACCCACTCCGACCCGACTGCTCCTACCCGAACAAACACTTGAGCGGCTGCGGCATAGCCTTCAAACTGGCGCAAGGGTTGGCCTTAGCTCAAGGAATGCCGGCCGAGGAATTGGAGGACCTGCTCGATTTTGTAGCGCTCAGCACGTGTTGCGACTTGGTGCCGTTGGTGGGTGAAAATCGCATATTGACGCATTTTGGCCTTATCCGCATCGAGCGCCAGCCCCGCACGGGCGTGTGGGCATTGCTGCAAAAGAGCCGCTGCACGACGCCGCTCAAAGTGCGCGATGTGGTGTTTGGCCTTGGGCCGCTGCTTAACGCCGCCGGTCGCATGGGTGATGCGCGCCAGGCCGTTCGTTTGCTGCTGGCGACGGAGCGCCGAAGTGCGCTGGAGCAAGCCGCCCGGCTGGTCATCCAAAACCGCAAACGCCAGCAAATCGAGCGCGCTGCTACAGCCGCCGCCGTGCGTCAATTGAGCAGCCGGAAGCACTTTAAATCGGCAAAAAGCATCGTGCTGCTCGACCCTGCCCTACCCAAAGGTATTGTCGGCATTGTGGCCAGCCGCCTGGTAGAGCGTTTTCACCGCCCTACCGTCGTCTTGACGCAGAGCGGCGAGATGGCCGTCGGCTCAGGGCGGTCGGTGCCAGGCTTCGACCTGCACGCGGCGCTCAAGCAGTGCCAACCTCTGTTCACCTCTTTTGGCGGCCACGCCTTTGCTGCCGGCCTGCAATTGCCCGCAGCGCACGTTTCGGCATTTGCCGAGCGCTTCGAAGAAATCGTCCGAGCAAGCCTGCCCACTGAAGCAGAGCAACCTGAAATTGCCCTGTGCAGTGAACTTAAATTAGCCGATATTACGCCGGCTTTTTGGCGCACCCTTAAGCAATTTGCCCCCTTCGGACCGGGTAACATGACTCCCATTTTTTGGGCCAGGGGTGTTCGCGATACGGGCCAAAGCCGTGTCTTGCACGCCGGACACGTGCAACTGTCGGTACAGCAAGAGTGCGGCCCTGCCTTCAGCGGCATTGGGTTCGACTTAGCCGAATGCTTCGAGAAAGTGCGCCACCAACCCTTCGACCTCGCCTTTAGCCTACAAGAGGATACTTTTCAAGGTACCACCACGCTGCAGCTACGCGTTCGAGCACTCCGTCCAACGGAAAACAACCAAGCGGAGAGCACTCAAGCCCCATAACGGGTTTAATTAAAACATAACATACCGCAGGAGTTGTGTGCCCTTACCTTTACCGAGTAGGAAAGTAAGGTCATGGGCTTATTAGATGCACTTAATGAAGGTATCTTCCGGCAAATACACGGCCAAAATTTGGTGTATAACACCTGTTGGGAAGACCCGCGTTGCGACCGCCAACTGCTACAGCTGCAACCCAATAGCCGAGTAGTTATGCTGACCAGTGCTGGCTGCAATGCCTTAGATTATTTGCTCGACGATCCGGCCGCCGTCTATTGCGTAGACGTTAATCCGCGCCAAAATGCGCTCTTGGAATTCAAGATCGCCCTTTTACAAGGCAGCGATCATGCGACATTGTTTCAGTTCTTTGGCCAAGGGCGCGCCTCTAATGCGCGCGAAGTGTTTTACGATGGTGTGTTGCCGCGCCTGTCCAATGCCTTTGCGCGCCAATGGTGGGAACGGTTCATCCAGGCGTTTTCTGGCAAAGGGCTTCGGCGATCGTTTTACTGGTACGGCAGCAGTGGGGTAGCTGCTTGGTTGGTACAACAGTGGTTGCGCGCTCACCCGTCGGCTTGGTCAGCGGCCAAAAGGCTTTTTGCAGCACAAGACCAGGAAGAACAGAAACACTACTACGACCGACTGGAGCCTAAGTTCTTCAACCCACTGCTCTCGTGGGTGCTGCGCCGACACGTCTTTCAAAGTATGTTGGGCGTGCCAGAAAGCCAGCAAATGCTGGCTGCAGCCACTTATTCAAATGGGTTGGTTGGCTACTTTACCGAATGCCTGCGCCGAGTGCTGCGAAATTTGCCGCTGCAGGACAACTATTTTTGGAAACTATACTTCTACGGCCATTACTCGACAGAATGCTGCCCAAATTACCTGCGCCCAGAACACTTCGACACCCTTCGCACGCGCAGTGAGCGCTTGAGTATGCATACCAATACGCTTAGCGATTTTTTGCGCCAAACTCCCGGACAATATTCGCACTTTGTGTTGCTCGACCACCAAGATTGGATGGCTAAGGCACCGGCCCTTCGCCCCGCCTTGGAGGAGGAGTGGCGCCTTATTTTAGAAAATGCGGCCCCAGACGCTCGGGTACTGATGCGCTCTGCAGCACGCCACCTCGACTTCCTGCCGCCATTTGTGCGCGAAAGAGTTCGTTTCGATGTAGACGCTGCTGAACGGGTGCACGCGCAAGACCGCGTAGGCACTTACGCCAGCACCTGGATCGGTCAAATTCAAGCCTAACATGAGCGCTTCGGAGGACCCAGCCACTACCCAGCCGCAAACCATGCAACGCTACTACCGTTGGCATGCGCGCATCTACGACGCTACGCGCTGGGCATTCCTCTTTGGCCGCCGCCGCCTGTTGCGCCTGCTGCCTGAAGAACCGAACTTGCGCCTAGTCGAAGTCGGCTGCGGCACTGGTTTCAACCTTCGGCGCTTAGCCCGCCAACACTCCAACTGGCAACTTGTCGGCATTGATGTGTCGCAGCACATGCTCGAACGCGCCTTCAGAGCGCTCAAAGCCCACTCAAGGCGGGTCTTTTTAATAGAAAAAAACTACGGCAAAGGCCATTTTCGCTTGAAAGAACCCGCTGATGTCGTGCTGTTTTCTTATTCCCTGACCATGTTCAACCCTGGCTTCGAGGGCGCCATCGAGCAGGCCTACGACGACCTGCGGCCCGGCGGGCGCATTGCTGTCGTGGACTTTCACGACACGCCTTTCGGATGGTTTCGGAACTGGATGGGCCTCAATCACGTGCGCATGGAAGGCCACCTATTGCCCGTGCTGAAGCAGCACTTCGACACCTCCACCTGCCAAATACGCCCTGCTTTCGGAGGGCTGTGGCGCTACTTGCTATTTGTGGGCACTAAGCCAAACCCCGCTACACAGGGCTGAGCAGCAACCCCGAGTAGCGGGCGAGCTAAAGGCAAGCCGAAAACCCTGTCTAACCGGGCATACCTTCCAAACAATGCCCTCTTCAAACTGCGCGAATGGCCTCTACCGGATCCATGCGGCTGGCCTGTAGCGCCGGCAGTAGCCCCGACAACAAACCCACCACCACTGATGTAAAAATGCCAACGGCCATATTGACTGCTGACAGATGAATGTCAAAATCTAAGGCTTTGGAAATCACTATCGTAGACAGCCAGATGAACAGTAAGCCCAACGCACCACCTACCAAACAGAGCACTGTGGCCTCAAAAAGCACTTCCAAGAGAATAAACCAGCGCTTGGCGCCAATGGCCATTTTGATACCGATAAGACTGGTGCGCTCCTTGACAGAGACGAACATGATGTTGGCCACGGAAAACATGCCGACAAGCAGGGCAAAGATGCCGATGACGAAACCCGCCGCATTGATAACGGCAAAGAGGCTGTCGAATACATTGCTCAAAATCGTGAGCGTGTTTAGCGCAAAATTGTTCTCCTCAGCGGGTCGAAGCCGCCGAGCGCTTCGTACAATGCTGGTAATTTCGTCTTTGACCGCAGAAAGTGCTACGCCTGGATTAGCCCGCACGGCAATGGTCGATTTACCTACCCACATGTTGCCCTCTCGGATGCGAAAGCCTCGGCGCGCCAAGGTTTGGCTAATGATGACGGCATTGTCGAAATCCATAATGCGCAACAGGTCATTTCCCGAGGGCATAGTTACGCCGATGACGCGCAATTTGCGCCCGCCAATTTTAACCTGTTGGTCCAAGGCGTTCATACCCGCTGGAAAGAGGGTCTCAGCAATTTTAGCGCCGATAATGCACACGTCGCTACCAGCGGCGTATTCGTTGGGGGAGAAGAAGCGACCGCCTTCCTGAAATTCCATTCGGAAGAGGTCGCTGCAATCCTCTGTAACGCTGATGAAGAAGGCGTTTTCAACGCTTGAATTGCGCCATTTGACTGTTTTAGCGCCTAAGAACTGCCAATAGCCGACGTGAGAAGCGGTTTTCAGGCGGTTTTTGAGCATCTCGTATTCGCGGTAGCTTTGGTTGGGGCGGCGCATCCACTTCCAGAAGTTCTGTCCGGGGTCTTCTGACCAGGAGAACTTGTCGATGTAGACGACGTCGTTGCCCAATTTGGACAGGCTGCGCCGGATGTTGTCTTCCAGCGAGTCCACCGCACTCTTGACGCCGATGATGCAGAAGATACCGATAGTGATACCCAACAGCGACAGAAAGGAGCGCATTCGATTGGCAACCAGTTGCTGCCAAGCCTGGTCGGCTCCTTCGCCGAAAATACGCAGTATTTGACGCACGATGGGATGGCGTTTTTAGTGAGAATAAGCGCTGCGAAGATGCGCGCCGATGGCCGTCAAGGCAGCAAAATTTCGATAAAAAGGCGCGGTGGCTCTACTACCCCATACCTTAGGGCTTTTGGTCGGACAGTTGGCGCAAGTAGGCTTCCCAGCTGCTTTGCGCTTTACCTTTGAGCACGCGCGGGATTTTAGCCTGCCCATTCATTTTGCCGTGTTGGTCGAGCCATTGGTAAAAGACCTGATGAGGCAGCAGCGTTACGCGGACATCGCGCAGGGCATATTGGCGCTCGATGCGGTAGTCGTCATTAATGTGCTTCAGTTGTTCGTCTAAAAGTTGAGCACACTGCTGTGGGTTGTGAGCATTGGGGGCCTCAGCACTAATATACCAATGGTGTGCCCAATGGGCGCCGAAGGGTTCGGCAGCCACGGCAAATTCCTTGACACCTAAGTGCAGTTGAGCATCGGCAGCGCGCAGGGCGGCGTTGAGGTTGTCTACCGACACATGTTCGCCCGTTACGCTTAGGAAGTGCTTCGTGCGTCCGGTAATGCGGAACAGCAGGCTCTCGGTATCGGTAAACTCGAGGGTATCGCCCAGCAGGTAGCGCCAGCAGCCTGCTTCAGTGCTCAGCAGCAAGGCGTACGGGCGGCCGGCCTCAATTTCGGGCAGCCAAAGGGCCTCGGCGTTGGGCCGGAGGTTGCCTTCGTCGTCGAAATTAGCGCCGTCGAAGGGCACAAATTCGAAAAAGATGCCGGCATTGACGGCCAGTTGATGCAGGCGCTTATTGGGCCAGCGCTGGTAGCCGATGAAGCCTTCGGAGGCCAAGTAGCTGTCCACATATTGTACGGGTCGGCCCAGCAGTTGCTCGAAGGTGGGCTGATACGGCTCAAAGAAGATGCCGCTGTGCAACAACAGCGAGAAATTGGGCCACAGCTCATGGATGTGCTTCAGGCCGTAGCGCTCCACAATGCGCTCTAAGATCATTTGCACCCAAGCCACATTGCCTACGATGAAGCCAATGTCCCATTGCGGAGCGCGCTGCGCAATGCACTCGATGCGTTTGCCCCAATCGGTGATATCGGTAATGTCGCGCTCAGGGCGGTAGTACTGTTTGAGCCAGAAAGGGCGGTTGAGGGCAATGATACCCGACAAATCGCCTACCCAGTGCTGGCCTTCGCGCTGCAGTTGGGTGGTGCTGCCCACCATGAGCATTTGTTTGGTAAAGAGGTCGGCGGGTAAGTGGAAGTGCGCCATGTCGAAGAAAACCTGCCGCGACAGCCGACTCATGGAGCGAATGAGGTCGCGCGTAACGGGCACGTACTTGGAAGCCGCATTGGAAGTGCCACTGCTTAGCGCATACCAGGGCACAATACCCGGCCAGCATATGTTCGCCTCGTCGGCTCGAGAGCGATGCCACCATTCGCCGTAAATTTTTTCGTAATCGTGGATGGGCACACAAGTGCGAAAAGCGCTAACGGGGTCGCGTCGCCAAAGCATGGGAGCAAAACCGTAATACCGCCCAAAAGCTGTATGTGCCGCCGCAGCCAATAGGCGCAGCAAAACTTTGCGTTGCCGAACCACCGGCGATTGACGGCGCACCGTGCGAACAGCGCCCAATCGAATACCGGTTTTGATAACATGTCCTACAAATCGCATAAGGGATTGATTTTTAATAATTTAAGTTCAAATGTAACGGTTTTCAGGGCCACGGCCACTGCTCCAAACAAGCCAAAGATACGACGACGATCGCATTGCTTGCATTTCGGCTAACGCAGAATACCACTCTGAGCAGCAAGCACTTATTGCTATTCGCTCTCAAAAGCAATCAATTTCTTTGGTCAAAAAGCGGTATACACAATATACCTTTGGGCTTGTTTCGTTTAACGGCCATAAGAAGCGTATTCTGTGAAGACATCCCTGCCTTCAAACCTATGGGAACCGCTGGAGCAAACCTTTAATACTATTGCTCATCTTCCCTTCCCTATTTACGCCAGCCGCTACGAGGATGGCCAATTCCTCTTGGCGAATAAGCCAGCGAGAGAGTTCTTTGGCTTTTCGGACGGCGAAGATGTGAGCAACCACCAAGTGCGCACTTTTTATGAAAATGAAAAGGAGCGCGTCCGCGTACTGAGCGTTATCCGAGAAACCCCTGCCGGCAGTTGGAGCCAGCGGGTGCGCGTTCGCCTGAAGATTGGCGGCAATACTCGCCGAATTCACTACATCTCTCAAGTTTTCTGCGACGAGAACAAAGAGCCTCAAGCCCTACTTTGCATCGCGCTCAATGTAGCCGAAAGCGAGTGGTTTGCCGGCTTTGAAGAGGATGCCCGAGAAGGCCTATTCGAAACGGAGGGCTATCGGATTGCGGACTGCAACGCGGCCTTTGCTGCCATGGTGGGCCTAAAGCGCGAGGAGATGCTGAAGAAGAATGTCCAAGAATTGCTGTGGCCCGAAGAGTCGTTAGAGGGTCTTGTCGCCCTCATTGAGCAAGAAAAGGAGCTGCACCGCCACAACGTCAAGCTGCGCCGGAGCAACGGAGCCATGCTCATTGCCCAGCTGAGCTGCCGCGGCCAGTTCAACGAGGCTAGAAAATTAGCGGGAGTCAGCGGGATGATTTACGACGTCATCTCAGAAACGGTTCAAAGCGACCTACCTGTGGGCGTTTTCCTCGTCAGCACCAACGAGCACGGCGAAGAAATTGTCGCCTACGCCAGCGAAGCTTACGCCAAAGTACTCGGCTACGAAAATGCCCAAGCGATTATTGGCCAACCTATCCGAAAATTTCACCCCAGCGATGCCTCCTACGAAGTGTTCAAGAATGCTTTAGACCAACAGGCAAGTAAAGACCTGCCTCTGCTTGACCACTACATGGAAGTTCGCGATCGCCACGGCAGAAAGCGCAGCATCGTGGTCAATGTGCGCTACGTACAAGGGCAAAAACGAAAAATTCGCGTAGGTGCCATTTACGATTTAACCGGCCACATCAATGAGCAGCTGCGGGTACTGAAGAACAATTTCGGCGCTATTCTACACACCTATCTCTCTACGATAAGCAGCTTGCGCCGGACGCTCCAAGAGGTGATTCGAGCACGGGGCGAAAATTGGCAGTTTAAGGCCGGCCACCGATTTGACTACGAAATGGCGCGGGTTGAGTTGACAAACGGTCTAAAGCGCTTATCTGCACGCATGGAAGAACTGCATCGAGTAGCGGCCGAGCGCCGCTACAGCAAAGAGGATGCCCTCCTCCGTTTGCAGCACTCTCTTAACAAACTCAGCACGTTTGGCACCTCGCAAGAGCGCGATAAAGACAACGCCGCCGCCTGCCGCCAGTTACTGCTTCAAATGCGGCGCCATCTCTTGCAACTTGGCGACCTCAACCTCCCGCGCGAGCCGCTGCGCAACCTGCGCGCTGAAATAGAAGATCTCCTCAGCCTCTCTAACACCATATCGCTGGCTGTTGCCTCCGAGGAATTGAGCGATCGCATCCTGGACTTCGAGTACTTCCGAAACTTCCTCCGTGGCCAAGAGCCTCAAGAGGCGGATTTCGAAGTGCTCAACCTGACCGATTTAGTCCTCGACGTAACTCGCGCCCTGGAGGAATTCGCCGCTCTCCGAGGAGTGGATGTCCGCAAAGAATTCAACCGCCGCGAGCGCATCCCCGTGCGAGCGCACAAGGCCCTGCTCAACCGCGCCTTACACAGCTTATTGCACAACGCCATCAAATACAGCTGGTCGAAAAGTGAAGAGCGCCACTCATGGGTAACTCTCTGCATCGAGCCAAACAAACGCGAGGGCCTCGTCCACATCACCATCGAAAACTGGGGCGTACCCATCCGAAAAGAGGAACTCGAAACCGGCTCCATCTTCGAATTCGGCACGCGCGGAAAAGAGTCCGACGACCGAAACCGGTCCGGCACCGGCATCGGACTGTACGACGCCAACGACATCATTCAGCGCCACAGAGGCACCTTGAAACTCACCTCCGAGCCGACTTTCGGCAATCCGCCAAACGTCTATTCTAATCCCTTCATCACACGCGTTTACATCACTCTGCCTATCGCTAACGTATGAACAGCAAAATCTTTAAACTTCTATGGGTGGACAATGATCTTTATGAGGACCTCAACGAACTGCGCATTGCACTGCTGCTCAACGATGAGTTTGAGGCCGACTTTGCCCTCAATGCCACCGAAGGTTTCAACCTACTGCGCCAAAAAGCGTACGACATAGCCGTCATAGATCTCCGCATGCCACCTGGCCGCCACGACGATTGGAAAAAATACGAGGTCAACGGATCTGAACAATACGGCTATGCCCTGCTGAAAGAGGTTACCGAACAGCGCAACCCGCTTTTCTCGCACTTGGAGAAGACCCGTTTCTGCGTCTACTCCATCGAAAATCCTCAGGACGTGCGGCAGTTGTTCGAACCGCCTATTGCTCTACCCCGTGAACATTACTGTCAAAAGACAGATCGGGTAAGCAGCGATGATTTTTTAAATTTTCTCAAGGGCCTTCTGCGGTTATGACACCGATGTTCCTCTTCTTCAACGGAGGTTGGCTCAACGAAGAGTGGCTGTCTACGGCAGCTGCCATTGCCATTACCTTCATCGTGTTCGTTATTGGAGTGCCGTTTTTTATCTTACAGACATTCCTTGCTGGAAATCTTCGAGACGTATATCAGGCACGCACTGGGAAAAATGGATTCCGGTTCCTTATCTGTGGCATCTTCGTAACAATTCTCATTTTTTTATTGGGTAATCCCGCACTCGTGAGAGCAGAAATGCATTATTTGGGAAATACAGAAGATCATTGGATACTCTCAGTGGTAGTCATTATTCTTCTCGCCTTTATTCTGGTGATGGGCATCGTGTATCTATCGAAGAATTTTCGCTCTGCCCATAGTATTGAAGATAATCTATCGAAATTGGTAGTAAAAGCGGCCATTGAGCATTATCGGGCAGAGGACACTAAGCAGTTCTCTCGAGACATCGAGCACTTGAGCATTTTGGCCGCAGAAATTCGCAGCGGAGCGCCCAAAAAGTACTTCTTAGAACAAATCGAGATTCTAATCGAAAAAATCACCTCTCATACAGCATCTACTCAGAAGTTTTCTTGGGGTACTGTTTTTTCTGCACCACTTCGCTTTGCGAAGCAACTATTAGCCAGACCAAAAGCCGAGCAAGCCCCTCCACCAAAGCTTGAGCGTTACTCAACCTTAAAGCGAATTCTCCAAGAGGTAGTGGCCACTAGCGGGAAAAACGGCCCAGACAAAGTGTCTTCGGAAAACCGAAAACAGGTGCTCGACTTGCTCATTTACACATACCACAAAGCGCTCAAAAATACCGACCACTCCTATCTAAGTGTTACCATCAGCCATTGCATAAAAGAAGTTGGATTGGCTGCCTTAAAACACGAAGATGCTCCTGCGGTCACAGACGCTATAGAGAAATTAGCCGATTCAAGTAACCGATACCAAAACCTGTACATCTTAGCCAATGCTGCCTTTTTTGAAAAAAAATACGTTAAACCTATCATTACCGCTTTAAGAAAGTTAGAAACCGCGCTGCGCCGCTTGGAGCCAACGGATGCAATGAGCAAGGAAAAGCAGGAAACGCTTTATTATTGGCTGGGCCTGTTGGCCAACCTGCACACTAAGCCAGGGTCCACTCGCACTTATGCTGTTCGGCAACTGACTAAGTTCGAGACGCTGTTGAAGGAAGAGACTTTCAATCAGGCTTCCGAGTATTTTGCCGACACGATGGGCTATTTTGATACTGCCGACTCTGTGCGCGCGCTTAAAAACGGTTGGTTTTCAATAGGCGAACAAAATCGGTAGCCTTGCAGTAAGAAAGTGGAAGCAGCAGTAGTGGAGGTCATCGCTCCAGCTCCAACACCAAGGGGGTGAAAGCCTGCATCGTTAGCGGCCGGTTCAGAGGCACCGTTTGGCCGCTCAACACGTCGCGCCCGGTTCGGAAGCCTTGGAGGCGCTCGGCAAAGCGCTCGAATTCGAGCAAGCGCTCTTCCTTAGCGGTGTTGAGCACGACCATGATGGTTTGGGCATCGTTGTAGCGAAAATAGACGTACACGCCGCGCTCGGGCACAAAGTGCATGAGCCGACCGGCATAAAGCGCTGAGGTGCGGTAGCGGTAGTGCAGGAGGGTGCGCAGGAAGTGGAAGGCTTCGTTTTCTTGTGGGGTGCGGCCCTCCGCAGTGAATTTGTTAATAGGGTCTTCGGGCCAGCCGCCAGGGAAGTCTTTGCGGATATTGCCGTGTGAGGGCGCCTCAAAGCCCGTACTTAAGATTTCTGTGCCGTAGTAAAGCTGCGGGATGCCGCGCGTGGTGAGCAGCCAGGCGATGCCGCACTTCCAGCGGTTGAGGTCTTCGCCCACGGTGGAGAAAAAGCGAGTAAGATCGTGGTTGTCCACGAAGACGACGTTGCGCGTGGGGTCTTCGTAGAAGTAGTCTTTGGCAAAGGTGTAATAAAGGCGTGCGACGCCCTCTGTCCAGGTTTGCTCGCGCGTAAGGGCTTCGTGAAAGGCAAAGCAAAGCTGGAAATCGAGCACACTGGGCAGGTTAGAGTCAAAATTCGCGCGGCGCATGGGCTGGTTATCGGCGAAAAAGCCCTGTGGGATGACGCCGTGCTCCCAGATTTCGCCGAAGAGGAAGAGGCTAGGGTATTCCGAGCGCAGAGCGCTGCAGAATTGGCTCATGAAGGCCTGGTCGGGGTAGGTATAGGTATCAATGCGGAAGGCGTCAATGCCGGCGTATTCAACCCACCAGAGGGCCTGCTGGATGAGGTAGTTGGCTACGTGTGGATTTTGCTGGTTGAGGTCGGGCATAGTGGGCACAAACCAGCCGTTAGAGAAGCGCTTGCGGTCGTAGTCGGAGGCGTAGGGGTCGAGCAGTGTCGTAGCGCGGTAGTTGGTTTGCGTCATGGAAGGCCAGATGTTTACCCAGTCGCGCATGGGCAGGTCGCGCATCCAGTAGTGATGACTGCCGATGTGGTTGGGCACGACATCTCGAATCACTTTGAGGCCGCGCTGATGGCAAGCGCGCACGAGTTGGCGATAGAGTTCGTTGGTGCCCAGTCGGCGGTCGATGCGGTACAGGTCGGTGATGGCGTATCCGTGGTAGGAGGCTTCGGGCTGGTCGTTCTCCAGCTCAGGGTTGAGCCACAAGGCTGTAATGCCCAGGTCTTGGAGGTAATCCAGTCGGTCGAGGATGCCCTTGAGGTCGCCTCCGTGTCGGCCCAACAAGGCGTCTCGAGCCAGCGTATCGAGCATGCCGGGCACGTTGTCGTTGGAAGGGTCGCCGTTGGCAAAGCGGTCGGGCATGACGAGGTAAACGACATCGCGCGGCGTAAGCCCTTGGGCCTTGGGATCGCTGTTTCGAGCCAGGATGGGAAATGCTGCAGTAAAGCGCACCTCAGCGCTATCGCGGTGAGTGAAGAGGATGGGCACGGTTTGCGGCGGTGCCTTGGGCGCTATGCTTAAGGTTACAAACAAATAATTAGGGCTATCGCCGCGCACTACGCGCTCTAAGGTAACGCCGCGCACGCGACCTAAGCGCACATCGAAAGCCTGCAGGCCGGGGCGATGGAATAAGATTTCCACCCGGTTGTGGCGCATACCTGTCCACCAGTTCGGTGGCTCCATGCGGTAAGTGCCCAGCACAGCCGGCACTACCTTGCGCTGCTCTACCGCAGGCAACTGGGCGTGATTGGCGCCTAACCCGGCAAGCCCGAGGAGCAGCCAGCACAGAGCGGTTGTTTTTTTCATCACTAAAAGCCGTTTTGTTACAAATGAGCCAACTGCTTGCCGCTGCACGCGCTTTTTTTTCTTCTCCTTTTCGCCCCTCATTTCCCTTCGATAATACGCCCATCGGGCATCAACTCCATCTCGCGCATGCGCGAAGTCGTCGGGTCGAAGGAGTCGTCTAAGCTCGACGCCTCGCCCTCCGCGATGAAGATGTTCCAATCTTCATCAATGGTGGCCATGGCGCGCTGCACCTTATCGCCGCTAACACGCGTGTAGGCAATGACGCGCCGGTCGATGAGCTCGCCCTTGGGTGTAAAGGTTGCTAAGACATATTCGTAGACCAAAAGACCAGCCTTCCACCACACCACAGCGGCAAAATGGCTGGTGCCCTCGATGGCAAAGCAAGGGACGTATTCCACCAGTTCTCTGGCCTCGGCGGCATTTTCTTCAAAAGGTTGGATAAACTGCGCACACAGGATTTCGGGCAGAGGTTTGTTTTCCTGCGAAAAGATGTGATGCGTATCTTCGCCCAACACCACAGGCATGGGAATGAGAGGGAAGCGCTCGATGAATGCGGAGAATGCGTTAGACATAAGGCAAAGGTAGGGCAGTTGAGGGCTATAAAAGGTCGTGCGCCGCCAATAAGAAGCCGCTGCTGAAGACTTTGCTGCAACTTAAGGCAGGCACAATGAAAAGAATTAATCTAACGGCTGATTTAAAACGGCACGGCACCCTCGAAAAGCCGTTTAGTTTTGCCCACAGAAATCACTAACCTGCTGCCATTGTCGTGAAAAACATCAACGCAAAACTCGCTTACATCGTTCTGCCGCTTTCGGTAGTGGTGGGCTACCTCGTGTACACCTACGTAGCGGGCAATCCAGCCAATTTTGTAGACGGCGACCCCAAGGGCCAAGCGCGCAACATGTTGGGCACTATTTACCAAGGGGGAATGCTTGTCATTCCACTGTTGAGCTTTCAATTCATCGCCTTGGTATACATCATTGAGCGCTACCTAACGCTGCGCATGTCGCGCGGACGAGGAGACCTGCGCGATTTTATTCTCAAGGTAAAAAGCGCACTGTCGGAGGGCAACTATGAACGGCTACTCCAATTGAGCGACCAACAGCGCGGTGCGGTGGGCAATGTCGTCAGAACGGGCACCGAAGTGTTCTTGAGCCGAAAACCTACAGAGCAGGTAGATCAAAAAGACATCTACCTCATCCAGAAAGAGCTAGAAGAGGCAACGCAGTTGGAGGTCTCGGAGCTGACGACCAACATGTTCATCTTAGGCACGGTAGCGCAGATATCTACCTTAGTAGGGCTGTTGGGTACGGTAACGGGTATGATTCAGGCCTTTGCCGCTTTAGCGCGGGTAGGCGAACCGGACCCCGTGGGCCTGGCTGGCGGCATTTCTCAAGCCCTCGTAACTACCGCTGTGGGCATTACCACGGCGGCGTTCACCATTGTTTTCTATAACTCGTTCAACAACCAAATCGAGCGCATTACCTACACCATCGACGAGGTATGTTTCAGCATTATTCACAGCCTGAAACTCAGGTTTTTCGTAGACTAAAAAAATGGACCGGCCATGCGTTGGAGTGCCCTCTCCCGATCTAAGACGCCGCAGATAGACATGACTCCCATGGTAGACATGGCTTTCCTGCTGGTTACCTTCTTCCTGCTGGCCACCACCTTTAAAACAGGCGAAATCGTATGGGTGCAGATGCCCCGATCGGTGGCGGGGCTAAACCTTCCGATGACTGACCTGCTGACTATATATGTCGATAAAGACGGCCGGGCTTATATGAGCTTGACCTCTCCGCAAGCGCGCCGAGCATGGTTGCACGAATATGGGCGAGTCAGCCAGGTCGCTTACACAGAAGAAGAATATCGAGCCTTCGAAACCATGTCGGGCTTTGGCGTCTCGTCGGCGCAATTGCGCAACCTCTTGCAAACACCTGCCGAGGAGCGCAAACGGTTCAAGCAAAATGGAATTCCCATAAAAGGCGACAAAAACGAACTGGCGGAGTGGATCATCCTGGCGCGCGTAACCATTCCGCGGCTGCGCGTGGCTATTAAGGCCGATGCTAATACGCCTTACCAAAAAGTCGAGGACGTCATCAAAACCCTGACAGAGATCAACGTGCTGCGCTTCACCCTCATCACCCAACCTAAAAAATTGAACGACGATGCTGGATATTGACGAGATTCCTAACGGCAACCGTCTGCGTCGGCTGGGTCGCACAAGAGAAAAAGCCGGCATTACGACCGACATGAACTCGATGGTGGACATGGCCTTCTTGCTGCTTACCTTTTTTATGCTTTCAACGACCATGTATCGCCCGCGGGGCATGGAGCTGGTTATGCCAGTGCCCGACGATGAAGACACGCGCACCGAAGAAGTACAGGCCGTCAAAGCCTCTCAGGCGCTCACGCTGATTGCCATGCCCGACCATAAACTCTATTATTATCGCGGGCTACTCGAGGCTGCCGGCATCAAGCCCATTACTTACGACAAAGCAGGGCTGCGCAACTTCTTACAGGCGTTTGTCCAGGAAACCGACAAGCCCGTCGTACTCATCAAGCCACACCCCGACTGTGCCTTTGAGGACCTTGTAACCCTGCTGGATGAGATGAACATCAACCATATCAACCGCTATGCCATCGACCGCGTAAGCGAGCAAGAACTTGCCCGGATGCGCAGCGCTGGCTTTCCTGTGCCCAATCCATAAACCGCATTTCTATTTGAAGCAGCCATGAACGAGTCCCCTACTCAGCAAGCGATAGAGGAAAGCCTCTTCGCCTTCAAAAACAAAGCCTATGGGGCCTATGTCCTGCGGCAACGCCGCGGGCGGCATCTCATGGGCGGTATTGTGGGCAGCTTGCTGGTGCTTGGCCTGCTGTACAGCTATCCCCTGTTGTGGTTATGGCTTCGCCAGCAGGCGGAAATGTCAGACCTCAAGGAGGTCGAAGTCAACGTAACCCCCTATGCCGAACTCGCTGCACCGCCGCCCGTGGCCGAACCCGAAAAACCCAAAGAGCCTGAGGTGGCGCCTCCAAAAGTGCGCACAGTGAAGTTTCTCAGGCCCGTAGTTAAGGCCGATGAAGAGGTGCGCGACGAAGAAGAAATCCCCACTGTTGAAGACCTCAGTAAAGCCAACCCCGCCCGCATGACTCAAGAGGGCAGCGGCGACCTTTACGTAGATTACGCCCCCAAAGTAACCCCACCCGAGCCGCCCCCGCCGCCCGAGCCGCCCAAACCAGCGCCTCCCAAACGCGAAGAACCCATTTACGACTTTGTTTCAAAACGACCGGAATACCCCGGCGGCGAAGAGGCGCTCATGGCCTATCTGGCCGAAAACATCAAGTACCCGCGCTTAGCTTTAGAAAACAACATTCAGGGCATCGTCGTCGTCCGCTTTGTGGTGGACACGGAAGGGCGCATCTCTAACGTCGAAATACTCAAAGACATCGGCGGTGGCTGCGGCGCCGAAGCCGTACGCGTCGTGAAGGCTATGCCCAACTGGACGCCCGGCGAACACAACGGCGTCAAAGTGAGCGTTCGCTTCGTCCTGCCGGTGCGCTTCCAACTCATTAAATGAGGTCCCTCAGCTTACCTACTCTGCCTTGAGCCGTTTTGACCGCCTCCGCTTAAGAGCTCGACAGCTGCATTAGCGTTTCTGTTGAAAAGTAAAGGTGTAGTTCGCCCAAAAATTCCAGACCATGACCAGCCCAGTAGCGATTATTTTAGCCCAATAGAAGCCCACGCCAGCCTGTTCGTGCAAAAGATAGATCATGGCATTATTCAGCCCTAAGCCGATGAGTGAGGCCAGGAGAAATTTAGAAAATTGAGCGGCCACTCGGGGGTCGCGGCTGCGAAAAGTCCATTTGCGGTTGAGTAAGTAGTTGCTCACTACCGCACACAGAAAGCCCGTGCTGTTGGCCACGTACTGATTAAGTCCCAAAACTTCCCGGAGCAAGCCGGTGATGCCAAAATCCACAAAAACCCCAGAGGTGCCTACCAGTCCGAACTTGACGAACTTCCGAAATAACTCGCTTTTCATGAGAGGCTGTTCGTTTGTCGATTGGGGCGGAAAGGTAGGCACACTTGCGCAGTGAGCGTTAGCCAAATGAAAATGCAAGGCACCGCTTTGAGCACGTAGGGCTGCACAAAACCCATGCGCACCGCTGGTGGAAACAGGTCGGAAGGCGACAGCGAGGCCATAGTGAAGGCCGTCCACAACAGCAGTCGCATCCAACGCGTCGCATGTGGCGTGCTCCAGTACCAGATGGCTGCACCGCAAAGAGCAATGATGTAGGTGGGCGACTCTGCTTTGTGGTTGAAAATAACCATCCACAGCAGCACAGAGGCCCACAAATAGGCGCGCTCGCGCGCCGGCGGCAGCCCTTCAGGGCCTCGACGGCGCCACACCATCCAAGCGCTTCCCAACAACAGCGCCAACCCCACGCATACGACCGCCAACTTGGGTGGCTGCCACCCGAACCACGTCTGCAACCAGCCCATGACCGATAGCCCTACCGATGCTTCGTGGTCTGCCCGCAACAACGCCACCCACCACTCGTAAACGCGCACCAACTGAGCAGGCTCCACCACTGCCAACGGCAACACCAGCAAGACCACCACCCAGATACTCCCCCACCCCATCAGCGCCCACCGGCGCGGATAAACTAACGCCGGCAAGGCCGCCAAAAAGCCAAAAAGCTTCAAGAACCCACCCGCCGCTACCCAGCCAGCTGCCGCATGGGGGCGCCCGCGCTCCAGCGCCACCCAAGCCAGTAAGGCAAACGCCGCCATCAGCCCATTGCTCTGGCTGTTCTGCAGCGAAATGAGCAACTCCAACAGCACGAACCACCCTATCCAACAACGCCGCTGAGCGTCAAGAACGGGCAAGTGCAGAATAGCCCACAAAAGCGGCAACGCATTGAGCAAGTTCCAAAGCGACAGGCCCACGGCGTCGGGCAACAGACTGAACGGACCCATGACTACAGCAAACGCCGGGCTGTATTTATACAAATCCCATTGCTCAGCAGGATACGGCGCGTATGGATTTAGCCCCTGCAGCAAGTGAGCAAAAGCGTTGCGGAAGATGACGTAATTCTCGTAGGCAGTGTAGCCTCCCTTACCCGAGCGCAACCACACACTCTGAAGGCTGGCCAGTAGAGCCGCACCCGTGTAGGCTACCCAAAGCGCAGGCGGATGATTCCAAAAGCGTCGGAGCCACATGTCTCAAAAGTAGGGACCCAATTTGTCCAGCAACAATGCCGGCGCCAGCACCACTTTCTTCTCATCGGCTTTGAAAAAGCACAGGCGCGCCGTACCGGCATTCACCACCTCGCCCCGCTCGTTAAGGATGTCGGTGTGAAAAGTGATGTGCGTATCGGGCAGCTGGCGTATCTCCGTGTGAATGCTCAGCAGATCGTCGTAGTAAGCTGGGCGCACAAAGCGCATTTGCAGGCTCACTACCGGCAGCCAAATGCCGTGTACCTCCTCTAACTCCTTGTAGCTGAGGCCCAAAGAGCGTATGGTTTCCACACGGCCTACCTCGTAATAGTCGGCATAGCGACCGTAGTAGAGATAGCCCATACGGTCGGTTTCGCCATAGCGGACGCGGAGCTGAAAATCGAAACTGTACACCGAACAATAACGCGAAGTTAGGCAGGCATCACCTCCTCGCGCTCAATGGGGCAAGTCATGCAGTGGCTGCCTCCGCGCGCGCGAGAAAGCTCATAGGAAGGTATTGTAATGATCGTATTTTCTACCTGCTCAGGGTTTATCTTGCCGTTGTCAATATCGCGCAGCAGTTTCTCAGCGCCAACCACCTTGTAGCCGAAAGACTTAAACGCCCGCTCGGTAATAGGGTTGCGGTCGTAGGTGATGGCCACCCCTGGCTTGAGCGCCACCAAATTGCAGCCATCGGTCCACTGCTCGCGCTCTTGGTAGGGACTCTCCCCCTGACCCGCCCAGATAAATTCCATCTTAGGATCGACTTCGGCCAGCAAGAAATCCTTCAAGCTGGGATATTCCACCTCCTCACCGGTGTGCCGATGTACGTCCACGTAGGAGCCGAGACCATCCTGCACAATGGGCTTGTAAGCGACCATATGGTGGTGATTGATCTGCGTGAATACCGTGTCGATATGCATGTACGTGCGCTCGGCTGGGATGTTAACCTGGACGACGTTTTTGATGATGCCGCGGTCGAAAAGCGTTTCCTTGAGCAGTTGAAAGGCATAGTTGTTGGTGCGCTCTGAGCAGCCGATGAGCAAATAGTCTCGGTTGAGCACCATGACGTCGCCGCCTTCAATACTGACCGTCTCGCCCTTTTTGGAGGGTGGAAACTTGTCTACTCGGTTGAGGTTGATGGTCTTGCCATCGGCCTTCAGACGCCGAAACACCGGGTGGCTGCTGAAGATGAGGCGCGTGAGGAAATTTTCGCGAAAGCGCGCCGATTTGTTCGCCTTAGTGATGATGACGTAATCCTTGATGGTGACGGCAATGTCGCGCGTGAAAATGAGGTTAGGTATAGGGTCGAAGAGGATGCGATCTTCCGGCTCCAAATAGCCCGTAATCAGCGTATCGGCTAATTGTTCGGGCGAAAGGCCCGCTAAACGCGGGATAAAGGAGTAGGGCAATTCTTCAAAATCTGTGATCTTGTTAATGACCTCGTACTTACTCTCCTCATCGCGCGTGCTTTCGGCCAGCAGGTCGCGCACCTCCAATACGTTTTCCTTGCCCAAAAAAGCGCGCAGCACGTCGGTGAAAATGTCGTGCTCCTCTTGCATGTTGGGCAAGTGCACGATGTCGTCAAAGAGCAGCTCACCGGCTCGTTTGGGCGTGATGCGGGCAATGCCCTCGTCGGGGCGGTGCACGATGACCTTTTTCAGGCGGCCAATCTCGGAGTCTACATATATTCGACTATTAATGTCCATAAATCCAGAGTTGTTTACTTCGCATTTTGATGAGAACCGGCGCAAAGGTAGAACTTGCCCAACGGTGGCATAAGTGAAGCGCCTGAGAATTAACGGCTCGAGGAGCGATTTTGCCCACCAAGGGCCTAGTCTATGCTTTTTTTTTTTAGGGCAGGTGGGGTCTTCCAGATACGCACCTACCCTGCTGTTTTTTTTCAACTCACCACTCCTTCCAGCTGCTGCCGGTGTCGCTCAGCGGCCCGAAGGATGCGATGGGCCAACCTCAATGCCTCCACGCCTTCGCGCAGCGTGACGGGTGGCGGAGCGCCGGTTCGGATGCTGTGAGCAAAAGTTTCCAGTTCCGTTTGTATGGCGTTAAGGGGCGCCACTTCAGGAGCGTACAAGTGCAGCCATTTTCTACCCTGCCCTAAGCTCGCCCATTCGACCAGTTGCTCGGCGGGTGGCAGATCAGGGGCATCGTTGTCGAATAGGCGGATGACCTGCGCCTTCTTGTCGAGGAAGTCGAGGCTAATGTAGGCATCGGGCTGGAAGAGGCGCATTTTGCGCATCTGCTTGAGCGAAATGCGGCTGGCCGTGAGGTTGGCTACACACCCGTTGGCAAACTCAATGCGAGCGTTAGCAATGTCCAAGGTGTGGCTAAGCACAGCCACACCGCTAGCACTCACTCGGCGAACCGGCGAGCGCACCAAATGGAGCACCAAGTCTAAGTCGTGGATCATGAGGTCTAAAATGACGGCCACCTCCGCCCCACGCGGCTGGAAAGCCGCCAAGCGATGGCACTCAATAAACATGGGCCTTAAGGCCATGCCCTGAAGGGCTAAGTAGGCCGGGTTGAAGCGCTCGACATGCCCAACCTGCACAACGACACCGTGCTGCTCTGCCAAACGAAGCAGACGAAGGCCCTGCTGAACCGTTTGTGTGGCTGGTTTTTCCACAAACACATGCTTGCCGGCTCGGATGGCCTGAGCCGCTAAAGCGTAGTGGCTAGGCGTGGGCGTTACAATATCCACCGCATCCACGTCGCGCAACAGCGCAGCATAAGACGTATAACGGCGAATGCCCGTAGCCGCCGCCACCTCAGAGGCGCGAGCGTCGTCGGTATCGTAAAAGCCAATGACCTCCCAAGCGGGGGTAGCCAAGGCGCACTTGAGGTGAATATTGCCCAAATACCCAACACCTGAGAGACCTAACTTGAGTGCCTTCATAAGGATTTAGCGGTAATACATCAAAAGAGCGCCCAAGGCAGTAATAAGCACCAGAAGCACAGTAGCCATGCGGATAGTATAGCGAATGTGCCGCACAAAAGTTTCAATCTCTCGACGACAGTGCGGATAGCGGGGTAGAATTTCCTCCTCCATGCGGCGGCGGTTAAAAACATGGACAGCGCCAAACTGCACCCGATGGCGCACCAAAACGCCATAGGTCTTCAGCACTTTTGCCCTGAAGTAAACATTGACGAACAGCATGACGGCGAACAGCCCAATAAGCAGGCTAACCAAAAGCGTATACATGCGGCAAAGATAGGCCCACCACTGAGCGGTTTTGACCACAAGGCTTTTGTAAAAAAGGAACGACAACTCCACCCTCTTTTTCCCACCTTTACAAATACGCCCCCAATGGCTTTCGGAGGCCTCTGACATTGGCCGTCATTTAGCCCTTAGAAATGCGACTTTTTTTCTACTACCTTTCGCCTGCCTTATGTAGACCTATACCGCCGCGCGCAGCAGCAAGTGCTCTAGCAATTCCCTCATTTATTTTTCTTACGCTCAACTCAAATTCCTCTTATGACTCGTTTGCTCCCTATTTTCACGCTGATCAGCCTTGGGCTGCTCAGCTGTCAGCCTTCCGAAAACACCTCCTGGACGGCATTCAAAACCTGCAGCTCCAACGCTTGCGTACAGGAGGCTCTCGCCGTCAAGGCAGCCTTCCTCCAAAACCCTGAAGCCCTGATGAAAGACTTCCTGAAGACCTACGAAGCAGGTGAAGACCACCTCATTGGTTGGCTCTATCTGTTGCGCGACAGTGTACTGACCAACCCACAAGCGGGCACCTATGAGGAGCGCATGGGCTGGCGCGATGAGTTGCTCAATGCTACTCAGCCCTACATCCATGACTCGAAGCTGGGCGAAATTGCTCGAGTTATCGTCGAGGAGCTGGAAGCCATTGCCTTCACTGACGAACTGGAAGACGCCCTCCCCTTCGTTGAAGACATCGTCTTCACTGGTCAATATGCCCTCGACAAAGGAGAGGGAGGAACGGGCGAACTGTTGGTGAGCCAACAAAACGGCAATACGCTGCGCTTCCGCTTGCAAGCCGTGGGCGCAGCACCGACGCACCATCAAGGCCAGATCGAAGGCACTGCTACGCTCGTAGCGCGCGCTGAGGCGCGCTTCTCCACGGCCGAATTTGGCGGCGAATGCGTGCTGTTGCTCCGTTGGTCGGCCGACGGCGTCGAAGTCATCACTGAAAAAGGCGACCCTGCCGCCTGTGGATTGGGCGCTAGCGTAGTGCCCGACGGTGTCTATGCGCGCAAAAGTTACGACAACCCCTTTCTCAGCGCCGCCGAAGCCAGAAAGGCCGCCCTCTTGCAGGGCGAGTGGGTCTCGGCCGACGACCCAAAAGCCACCCTCCGCATCGCCGAGGGCCGCTTATTTCAACTCTACGACGGAGAAGAAGTAGAGCCGCCTCTCCGCTGCCTGTATTTTCCTAAGTGCCCGGCCGACTGCTTGCCGATAGCCGCCACGCCGTGCTTAAAAGTCATCGGTCAAGACGAAGTCTGTTACACCATCGTCAAAGCCGACGGCAAGACCCTCGAAATTTCCCTCATCGGTGGCAAAGGAAACACCAACCGGTACCAGCGCAAAAAGTAAACGCCTTGCGCCCAAATGCTGCTTTGGTGCCTTAGGGCGACACTACTGAGAAAAAGCCCGAAGACAGAGCAAGCCCCTTCACCACGCTGGCTCGAAGCGGTAGTTCTGGAAGCGCAAAATGTGCACATACGTGTTTTCTAAATAGTCGTAATGGGCCGACAAGCGTTCGCTGGGCGCTGGCCCTTCAGCAGGCACGCGAGCAAAGCGATAGGCACCGCGCAAGCCGTTGAAAGGCGGCTCGGTTGGCAGGTGCTGCGGGAAGCTCAGCCCAAAGCGCTGTAGCCACTGGCCCGTGAGCAAGAGCACATCGTAGCCGTTAAAAGCATCGTCGTCGGGCACGGTGCCATAGGCATCGTAAAAGGCCTGCTGAAAAGTGCGCACAGCATCGCTAGTGGGGTCTAAGTAGGCCGCCGAAGAGATGTGAACGTTCAAGTTGGCAAAGTACTCCGGATCGATGTTCTCGAACTGCCGCCATTGCGGCATGCCATACACCACTACTGGTCGCCCTCGCCGCACAGCATTGAGTTTTCGAAGAAAGGCTACGACAAAGTCCTGACTGCCCCAAACGGGCAAGACAAAGACGGCCGTTTGGCCGGGTCGGAAGCAAGCCTCAAGGTCTATTTTATCGAAGAATTGGCCCTCATCAGGCGTCAGGATTTCCGAAAAGCGGCGCCCGTCGGTGGGCTGAAAGAACACAGCTCGGTCGGCCTCGCGGCGGCGGAGTACGATGCTGACGTTCTCGGGGCGGTAGCGGGCCAAAATATGCTGGGCGATGGCTGCCCCATGGGCGCGCAAGGAGGGCATCGTCTGGATGAAATCTGGGTTTTGGCGTGTCAGCGCCATGGTAGGGCTTTCGGGCGAGACGACGATTTGCCGAGTTTGTTTAGCGCGCTCGGCCATCAGGCTGATGTGGCTGGGGCGCATAGGTCCGACAACGACTTGGGCCTTTTGGAGGCGCGGGTGGTCAAGCAGGCGTTGGAAATCGCTGTCGTTCAGGCGCGTATCGAGCACTTCCACTTCTAAGTTCATCCCGGTTTCAGACAGGTGCTGCAAAGCCAGCGTAGCGCCGGCATAGAATTGGAGCGCGGGCAGGCTGCGGTCGGGTACGGCCGATCCTTGCGGCTCAGATAGATCCGTTAGGAAGGGCAACAGCAGAGCAATGCGGTAGGTAGCGGCTGGGGCAGTAGGTCGGCTGGGCACATCCCCGATGGGTGGGCGGGCGTCAGGAGCCGGCTTCCAGCGGATGGTGTCCATGGGTTGCTGAGTAGGCACCGGGCGGTCGGCTGGGCGCGAGGGAGCCGGCCGTTGCGGCGCTGGCGAAGGGGGCGTAGTACGGCGGGCAGGTGTGCAGGCCCACCACAGCAGCACTGTTGCGAAAAGACAAAGAGCGCCCAAAAACGGTTGTTTCATATAAAGAATCGGCATTTGGCAGCAAAAGTAAGGCAGTGCTCTCAGGGTGCGACGCGGGGCTCAAACGCCGCAAACCGCCAAAGGCTTTTGCGCTAAACAGGACGGCCCCTTCAACCAACGGCTTCCTTCGCTCTTCCTCCAGCCGCGCTTCTTATTTCCTTTGAGCGTCTACGACGGCCATGGCCGTCATATCCACAATTTCGCGCACAGAGGCCCCCATTTGCAGCACGTGGATGGGCTTTTTCAGGCCAGTAATGATCGGGCCGATGATTTCGATGCCCGCTAAGCTGCGCATCAGGTTGTAGGCGATGTTGGCCGAAGAAAGATTGGGAAAAATGAGCGTATTGGCTGGGCCATCCACCAAAGTGCTGAAGGGATAGTTCTGCCGCAGCAGTTCTGTGTCAAAGGCCAAATGGGCCTGCATCTCGCCATCAATCACCCAGTGCGGGTGTTTCTCTTTGAGCAAGGCGGTCGCTTGGCGCATTTTGACGGCTGCCGCTCCGTCGGATACCGACCCGAAAGTAGAGTAAGTAATTAAAGCAATGCGCGGTTTAATGTTGAACTTCTGCACCTGTTGAGCCGTCTGTTCGGCAATCTCAACGATTTCCTCAGCCGTTGGGTCGAGGTTGATGGTCGCATCGGCAATGAATATCGGCCCCAGTCGGCTCATTAGGATGTACATGGCCGACACGCGCCGCAGCCCGGGGCGCGGGCCAACTACTCGTATTGCCGGTCGTATTGTGTCGGGGTAGTTGCGCGTCAAGCCGCCGATCATAGCGTCGGCATCGCCGTTCTCTACCATGAGGGCGCCGAAGTAATTGCGGTGCCGCACAATCTGGCGCGCTTCGCGGTAAATAATGCCCTTGCGCTGGCGTTTTTCATATAAGATTTGCGCGTAGTGCTCTAAGCGCGCCTCTTCCTCCGCCGTTACCGGCATCTTTGGGTCGATGATGGGCACATCGTGAATATGCAAGCGATGCTCCTGAATTAAGGCCTGAATGCGCATTACATTGCCCAACAGGATGGGATGAGCAATTTTTTCCTCTAAGACAACTTGGATGGCCTTCAGCACGGAGAGATTTTCAGCATCGGCAAAGACCACGCGCTTGGGGTTGCGCCGCGCCTTAGTCTGAATGACGCGCGTCAGCGTATTATCTACGCCCAAGCGGCTCGCTAGTTGGTTTTCGTAAGCCTCCCAATCCGAAATAGGCTGCTGGGCAACGCCCGACTCCATGGCTGCGCGTGCCACTGCAGGGGCTACGGCGGTGATTAGGCGCGGATCAACGGGTTTAGGAATGATGTATTCCGGCCCAAAAACTAAGTTGACATTGTCATAGGCTAAGTTGACGATGTCGGGTACCGGCTTTTTGGCTAAATCGGCCAAAGCGCGCACCGCCGCTAATTTCATCTCCTCGTTGATGACACGGGCGCGCACATCTAAAGCACCGCGAAAGATGAAGGGAAAACCCAGCACGTTGTTGACTTGGTTGGGATAGTCGGAACGCCCAGTAGCCATGATGATATCGGGCCGAGCTGCTGTAGCATCTTCGTAGCTGATTTCGGGGTCTGGGTTAGCCATCGCAAAAACGATGCAATTGGGCGCCATAGAGCGCACCATGTCTTGAGTGAGGACATTGCCTACCGACAGGCCGACAAACACATCGGCCCCCTCGAGGGCCTCGGCCAAGGTGGTGTCGGCCGGCAGGCGGTCATTGACAAACTCGCTCTTTCGCCCATCTAAGTGGGTGCGCGAGGGGTGAAGCAGCCCTTTGCTGTCGAACATAAAAATGTTTTCCTTGCGCGCGCCCAAGGCGCAATAAATGCGCGTGCACGAAATGGCCGACGCTCCAGCCCCATTGACCACTATTCTGACCTTTGAAATGTCTTTGCCTACCAGTTCCAGCGCATTGAGCAGGGCCGCTCCACTGATGATCGCCGTACCGTGCTGGTCGTCGTGCATGACTGGAATGTTGAGCGCTTGCTTGAGGCGCTCTTCAATTTCGAAGCAATCGGGAGCAGAGATGTCTTCTAAGTTGATGCCGCCGAAAGTGGGTTCTAGAATCTTGACCGTCCGGACGAATTCGTCCACGTTGGTAGTATCCAGTTCAAGGTCGAAGCAATCGATGTCGGCATAGATTTTAAACAACAGCCCTTTGCCCTCCATGACGGGCTTGCTGGCCAAGGCGCCCAAATTGCCCAGGCCCAACACAGCCGTGCCGTTGCTGATGACAGCCACCAAATTGCCCTTTGTCGTGTAGCGGTAGGCATCGTCGGGGTTGTTGGCAATGGCAAGGCAAGGAGCCGCTACTCCAGGTGAGTACGCCAGCGACAAATCGCGTTGGTTAGCCGTTTCTTTGGTGGGTATGACCTCTAGTTTGCCCGGGCGGCCTTTAGCGTGGTAGTACAGCGACTCCTCCGTAAGTTTCGTTGACTTGTTGTCCATAATCTTCGTGAGCAAATTCAATTAGTGCCGCGAAGGTAGGAAGTGGGCGCCTCACCAGACACGCCGAGCAGCCAACACATGCCCACGCGCCACCTGCATGCTGCTTATGCCGACGGATATAGGAGCCTCATTCTGCGGTAGAAAGGGCAAAAATCGCTTCCCGCCCCCGAAAAGAAGTATTATCCTAAGGCAATGCCTTGACTCGCTCAATTGCCTTCGTCTTCCAGGGTATCGCAGTGGTAGTGTCGCTCTTGACGGGGGCGGAAATTGTTGGGCCGCCCGCTGCCCTCTCCTGCCGATTTCTTTTCAGCCTGCGCTTTGGCCAGCAAGCGCGCCCGTTCGCGACGCATGGCTTCGCGCAGTTGTCGGTCTTCGTCGAGGTCGAAGTATTTCACGCCGTCCACCCAAGTTTTTTCAGCACGGGCATACACAGACAGCGGGTGATCGCTCCACAGAACGACATCGGCGTCTTTGCCCACTTTTATGCTGCCGATGCGGTCGTCTACGCGCAGCATTTTGGCAGGGTTGAGGGTAACCATCTTCCAAGCGTCTTCCTCGCTAACGCCGCCGTACATGACTGCTTTTGCGGCTTCTTGGTTGAGGCGGCGAGCCATTTCAGCGTCGTCCGAGTTAATGGCCACCAACACTCCCTGCTGGTGCAGGATGGCCGTATTGTAAGGGATGGCCTGATAGACTTCGAATTTGTAGGCCCACCAATCGCTAAACGAACTAGCGCCTACGCCGTGCTGGCGCATCTCTTTGGCCACTTTGTAGCCCTCGAGGATGTGGGTAAAAGTGTTGATGCGGAAGCCAAAGCGCTCGGCTATGCGCATGAGCATGAGAATTTCGCTTTGCACGTAAGAATGGCACGTGATGAAGCGCTTGCCCTCGAGAATTTCAGCCAATGCCTCCATCTCCAAGTCTTTTCGGTAGGGCTTTCCCGAGCGCTTGAGTCGGGCATATTCTTGGGCACGGGTGAAATAATCCACGTACACTTGCTCTACGCCCATGCGCGTTTGCGGGTATCGGGTGCGCTGGTTTTCGCTCCAGTTGCTTTGCTTGACGTTTTCGCCCAAGGCGAATTTAATCTGGCCGGGCCAGCCCTCGAATTTGAGGGCCTCAGGAGGCAGCCCCCAGCGGAGTTTGATGAGTTGCGTTTGGCCGCCAATGGGGTTGGCCGAGCCGTGCAGCAAATGCGAGCACGTAACGCCGCCGGCGAGCTGGCGATAGAGGTTGACGTCTTCGTGGTCTACCACATCGCCAATGCGCACTTCAGCACTCGACTCTTGGGTGCCTTCGTTGACGCCGCGCGAGATAGCGATGTGAGAGTGCTCATCTACAATGCCGGCAGTGAGGTGTTTGCCCGTGCCGTCAATGACGATGGCGTCATCTTGACTGGGTAAATTGCGCCCGATGCGGCGAATTTTGCCGTTAGAGAGGAGCACGTCGGTGTTGCGCAGGATGCCTTCGCGCTCGTTCGTCCAGACGGTAGCGTTTCGGATGAGGTAAGTCTGAGCCTTAGGGGGGACTTGGCGGCCAAAAGCCGCGAAGGGATAGATGACCTCACCCAGCGAGGGTTTTTCGGCGGTCTTTTCCGGACGGCTGCGCTCGGCTGAGGCATCGCCCGTGCGCTCGGCGCGCCAGCCAATCCAAGTGCCTTCAGGGGTGGTTCCTCGACCCGACCAGCGTTCGCCGCGGGCTTCGCCAGTGAGGGCGAAAAAGACTTTTCGCGTCGTATCGGGCTGGAAAATTAGGGTTAACAAGCCGTTGTTTAAGGTCAGTGTTGCCTTGAGCACAGTGCTATCGGCGCGCATCAGTTGGGCTTCGGGCGCGTCGGGTTTGCCCTTGACCGTCAAGGTGTAGACCGCCGTGTCTACGCTGAGGCGGTAGACGCCAGTGAGGTTGGCTTCGGGTTCGGAAGTTACCTCAAAGCGCTGGCCCTGAACCCAAGTCTCGAGGATTTTAGTATCGTTCTTAAAGACATTGCCGTTGGCCACAAAGAAATTGGCCCATTTGCCGGGTTCCAAAGAGCCTAATTGGTCTTGGGCGCGCACCCATTGCGCGGGCTGCCAAGTAAGTGCTTTAAGGGCGTCGGTTTCCGTTAGGCCATACTCAACGGCTTTGCGCAAGTTGGGCCAAAACTGCTTTTTGTCTTTCAGGTCGCCTGCAGTGAGGGCAAAGGGAATACCGGCAGCGGCTACGCGTCCTGGGTTGGTGGGAGCCAGCTCCCAGTGTAAGAGGTCGGCCAGCAGAAGGTCTTCAGCATCGAAAGGTGTTTTGGCTTGAGGAGGCTCCGGAAAATGGAGCGGCACGATGAGGCCACTCAAACCGGCGGCTTTCACTTCGCTAAGCAACTGATATTCGTCCCCATTAGTCTTGACGATGTAGGAGCAGCCAAACTCTCGACCGATGCGAGCAATGCGCAGGATTTCCAGTTTGTCGCCGGCCTCAAAGATTTGAGGGAGATCTTGTAAGCGGTTCCATGCTTCGAGCGAGAGGTTGCGCTCTTCAGCAGCACCTCCTTGGCGGTACCATTCAGCATCGAAGTAGGTTTGACGCAGCAGCGCTATAACTCCCATGAGCGACATGGGGTAATTTTGAACGGTGTTTCCGCGGCGCAGCGACAGGTGATGGGCCGCGCGCGGAATGAGGAGCGTTTGATGCTCCTGTTCGCTACCCAGCACAACGAGGGCGCCCGTGCCGCGGCTAATGCCGTCGGGCTGATGGGTAAGCAAAGCGCCAAAGCCCATCTTGTGCCATTCGGAGGCTGCCTTGGCGTCGTTGGCAAATACGTCAGCGGCGTTGTACTCGGGCTTGAGCGACTCGTTCCACGCATAAGCGCCTTTTTTGGTCGAATAAGGCTGGCGGGGAGCGGTGAAGGGGTTGCGCGCTTCGCTGCGCACGGCGGGCAGGCCGTAGCCGGTACCGTACAGATCGAGGAAGGCCGGGTAGAGGGTTTTGCCGGAGCCATCTATTACAACGGCGTCCTTGGGGATGGCTACGCCTTTGCCGCAAGCCTCCACCTTGCCTTTGCGAATAACAAGGGTGGCGCTGTCGAGCCGCGTTTGGTAGTCGCGAAAGATGGTCGCGTTGGTGAAAGCATAGGCCCGGTCGCGCTTGTCGGAAGGAGCCGCCTGAGGGAAGGTAGGCTGGGCTGCCACGCGGAAGGATTGCGCCGCCAATAGAAGCGGCAACACAACAAAAAAGGCAAAGCGCATAACATCAGACAGGTTTAACACGAGGCAAAAATAGGGCAGTAGTCGAGCTGGGTACGCCTGTGCCCGACGGATGGGTGAGGATTTGGATAAAGGCGGTTTTTGCAAGGCTGATGGGGCAAAAGCTTTCAGCTTTCAAAAAAGCGGACACGGAGAAAATGCTCCTAATTCAGGGGGCTTCTGTAACAAGCGCCTGTGCCTGGCCAACCCAATCCTCTTGGACAATTCTGACAAAGGAAAGGTTGAGGGCGCGGGCAATTTGGAGGATATCGTCGTCGTCCCATTGGCTGATTTGGACAAATGAATGAAAGCCCAGCTCGCGCAAACGGGCAGCCAGTTGAGGGCTGATGCCGCGAATGCGGCTCAGGTCGTCGCCCTGAGGCGGTGTTTGAGTGGGTTCGGAAAAGGCGTCGGAAGCCTGAGCACTTTCGGAGAGGTGCCGCACTTGTTGAGCGAGGTGTTCCAACTCGCGCAATTGCTGTTCGATGCGGGCGCGGGCAATGGCCAGTTGTTCGCGCAGTTGGCGGCGTTCCTGCTCGAGCAAAAGGTTGCGCTCTTCCAATTCTTGCAAGCGGCGTTGCGCAGTGGTGAAGTCGGTATGTAAGCGCTGCCAGCCCGAGGCTTGGGCGCGCAGAGTTTCCAGCTCGCCCAGCAAGCGCTCGTTTTCTTCCCTGAGGCGTTGGCTATTGGCCTCCAAGTCGGCCACTTGTGCTCTTAAGCGAGCGACTTCCGTTTCGGCGCGCTCCATGCGGGCAGTGTGGCTTTGGGCCGCATCGAGCAACACCGCGCGTTCGCTCTCGTACTGCTGCACCAAATCGCGCAGGTTGCCCACTTCTAAAGAGACCTTGCGCAAATCCACCTCGCGCAAATCGTAGTAGTATTTAACCTGCGTATATAAGCGCGCCAATGCGTTGCGTTCGTTCGTGGTGCGCTCCAGTTGGCGAGCCAATCTTCGCTCCGGCCAAGCAGCGCGCATGTTCCAGCCAATGAGCAGACCGGCCAGCACGGCTATCGTCCACAGCAAGGCAAACAGGACAGGATCTTGCAGCAGGTCGAGCATAGGCAGGTTGAAGAATGAAAATCGGGGCAATAGTAAGGAAATCAGGGCGATATTACCAAATTTTGTTGGTCAGGACGCCGACCCAAACCGAATGCAGCAGAATTTTGGGACTGAAGAGTTCCGAGTAAGGGTCTAAAGAATTCTGCCCTTTTTGCGTCGCTTGAGCTGCATAGCCTTTTAGCCCTGTTGAGGGGCAACTGAAAAGCCTGCATCTTTCGCCATCGAGCGGCGTTTACGAAAAAACAGAGTGCGATTGTGAACGTAACATTTTACCCAAAAATAACAGAAATCGTCTGGGTCGCCCTGCTTTTAGGGCAAGTTGCCATCATGCCGGCTGTGGGTGCTCAGAGCGCTTCTGGCAGCCGCTCTTGGGTACGGATTGACACCATTATCTTAGAAGGCAATAAGCGCACGCGCCCGGAGCTCATCTTGCGCGAGTTGGAATTCCGAGCCGGCGATACGCTGGACTTGGCTACCCTCACTGAAACGCTGGAGCGCAATCGCTTGCGCGTAATGAACACTGGCCTATTTGCTCACTCGACCGTTCACTTAGAGGCACTGCCTCCGGGCAACCGCTTAGCGATGCGCCTGTGGCTCAAAGAGATGTGGTACTTGTATCCCATCCCGGTCTTTGAGCTGGCTGACCGCAATTTTAATGTTTGGTGGACCGATTTCAACCGTTCGCTCAAACGCGTCAATTACGGCCTCAGTTCGTCGCACCTCAACCTGAGCGGCCATGCCGATGTGCTCAGGGTAAATCTCAACTTTGGCTATACCAACCGCTATGAAGCCTCCTACATACGCCCGTGGCTCAACCGCCGCCAAACGATAGGCTTTCGGGCTGCCGTGGGCTTTAGTCGAAATCACGAGGTGCAGTATCGGACAGCCAACAACCGCCAGCAATTCATCGCCGACCCCAATCTCTGGCTGCGCCAGCAGCTGTATGCGCGATTGGCCTTACATTGGCGGCCCGGCCTGCTGACGACACAATCCTTTGGCGTAGAGTATCACCACAACCGCGTAGGCGATACGATAGCCTGCGAACTTAATCCGCATTTTTTCGGCCAAGGGCGCACACAACAGCGGCACTTTAGCGCATTTTATCGCCTGGTTACCGATGTGCGCGACGCCCGACCCTATCCCCTCAAGGGTTGGCTGGCCACCCTGGAAGTGCACCAAAGCGGCTTGCTCCCCTCCGATGACCTGCACTTGTTGCAACTCTCCGTCGAAGGGCGCTACTACTGCTCGATGGGCCGCCGTTGGAGCGCCGAACTGGCGGCCAAGGTGCGCATCAGTACCCCGCGCCACCAACCACCATTTTACAACAACCGGGCTCTGGGGTACGGCTTCGATGTGCTGCGCGGCTATGAATTTTTTGTTGTGGATGGCCTGGACTTTGGTTTACAGAGGGCGACAATGCGCTTTCAACTCTTAGACGAGTATCTATACGTCGGCCGATGGATTCCCTTCGCCAAACACCTCCCCGTGCGCGCATTTCTAACCTTACACCACGACACAGGCTACGCCAACGACCCGTTCTTTGCCGATGGAAACCCTCTTAGCAACCGCTTGTTGCGCGGATATGGCGCTGGCGCCCACATCGTCCTGTTTTATAACTCGGTCATCCGCTTAGAGTGGAGCTGGCGCAGCACGGGCGGAAGCGGTCTTTATCTCAACTATAACTCCAGTCTTTGATGTTCGACGACGCCCCTACCGAACTGGTGCAACGCCAGCAAGCTTACCGGCAATTTGCTTCGGAGGCACCCGATCTGCCCATTTTCATAAATCCTACTTACTTAGACGCCGTTTGCGGCCCAGCCCATTGGTCGGCGGCGTTGGTCTATCGGGGCAGTCGGGTTGTGGGCGCGCTTCCGTTTTTTCTCAAAAAGAAGCTGGGCTGGCAATACGTAGCCATGCCGCCGCTGTGTCGCTTTATGGGGCCTTATTTACTGCCGGAAGAGCGGTCGGTGCGGCGAGAGATACCGCTGCTGCGCGCCCTAATTCGGCATCTGCCGCCTTTAGCCGCTTTTGAACAGGACTTTCACTACGGAGCTGCTAATTGGCTGCCGTTTTATTGGGCGGGCTTTCGGCAGACGACCCGCTACTCTTACACGGTAGTACTCAGTGATCTGGCCTCCCTGCAGTGTCAACTGGCCCCAGACTACCGCAACAATAAGCTGCCTAAGGCGGCCAGGCAGGTGGAAATCCGACGCGGTGGCGGTTTGCGGACTTTTTTCGAGGTGCACAACCGCTCCTACGAGCGCCAAGGGCTAAAAGCGCCGTTTTCGCTGGCGCTTTTGGAGCGTTTAGACGAGGCGATGGCTGCTCAGGGCTGCCGAGAGAAGTTTTGGGCGATAGATCGCGAGACTGGCGATGCCCACGCTGTAGCCTACGTTATTTGGGATGCGCGCTCGGCCTACTATCTATTGGCCGGTGAAGACCCGGCGCTGCGCTCATCGGGTGCAGGCATTTTATTGGCATGGGAAGCCATGCGTTTTGCTTTGGAAGAATTGCGCGCAACGACCTTCGACTTTTTGGGCAGCATGAAACCGGCCATTGAGCGCGTGCGCCGCCAACTAGGCGGCACACCCACACCTTACTTTCGAGTGCAGCGCGAGTGGTCGTTCCTTTGGCGTATGGGTAAAAAGTTGCTGCGTTAGAAGGCTGTGCATTTTTGGCCGTAGATACATCCTGATGACATTCCTTCTCTCACCAAACACAACCCACTGTTTTATGAGAAATACTTCCATCGGTTTACTCTCGCTGTTACTGCTCGGCAGCGGTTGGCAACTCACCCTTTACAACGGTGCCCAAATTTGCGCCCGCATAGCCGATGACGCCGGTCAACCGATAGCCAAGGCCTCGGTACGCCTTTGGCTGGATACGACTTGTGTAGCTACCCTGCAAACCGACAACGACGGTGCGTTTTGCGCCTCCGTAGAGCCGGGAGCATACACCTTGGAAGTTGACCACGAGGGCTTTGCCTCGCTCCGCATCGCGCAGGTGGTCGTTAGCCAAAACAAGAAGACCAACTTGCGCACGGTAACGCTCGAAAGAGCCGTACCGGGTTTAAAGGAGACTGTTATCACTGTCTATCGACCCGCGCTGTTCGTCAACGACGACACGGCCTCCCCCTCGCACAGCCCTATCCTCCGACCTGCCCACGATGAACGAAGAGGAGCACCCAGAAAATCCCATTCTCGCGATTTACGCCCGCTCAGCAGAACAGCCCCATCTGAGCGGTCGCTGACAAAAACCCCTTCGTTAGGTGTTCCCGACGAGGCCACCGAAGGAGAAACGCCAGCAGATTTGGCGCTACCCGTAGAGGTCTCTCCAGTGGCCGTCTCTGCTTCGTCGGAAAGCCCAAAACGCGCGCGGCGCCCGATGCCAGGCTCTGATCGCGCCGGCCAATTGACCGCCGGGGAGTGGAACGACCTGCACAACTGGAACGCTCACTGGACCGACCTGCTGCGCGACGGCGACATTGACCAACATCAGAAGACCTACCAGTTCTTCCCCAAACGGCGTTATTCGGTCATCCTCCAGAACAAAAGCGGCATGCCGCTGAGCGACATACCAGTGCAGCTGCTCGACCGCCATGGCGCCATCCTTTGGGAAGCCCGCACGGCCAACACTGGACAAGCTGAACTGTGGGAAGGCCTCTTCGACGACAAGCCCGCTGATGGCCCGCTTAAAATTGTAGCCGACGTCGAAGGCAAAACGGTCTCCTTGGGCACGCCCAAACCCTTTGAAGAGGGTGTGAACCTACACCAAATCCCACGAGAATGTCGCTACGCGCGCACGGTAGATATTGTCTGGACCATCGACGCTACCGGGAGCATGGGCGATGAAATTGATTACCTTAAAACCGAACTGCTCGATGTCATCGGCCGTGTACAAGAGCGCTTCCCCGATCTCGACCTGCGCATGGGCAGCGTCTTCTACCGCGACGAAGGCGACGAATACTTGGTTAAGAGCAGCGCCTTAAACCGCGACATCTCTAAAACGGTAGACTACATCCGACGCCAACACGCCGACGGCGGCGGTGACTACCCCGAAGCCGTGCACACTGCTTTAGAGGAAACCCTGCGCCAGCCCTGGAGCCGCGAAGCGGTAGCCCGCATTTGCTTCCTCGTGCTCGACGCTAGCCCTCACCAACGCCCAGACGTCGTCAAAAGCCTCCAGCGCAGCATCCGCGAAGCCGCCCGCCGGGGCATCCGCATCGTGCCCATCGCCTGCAGCGGCATCCAAAAAGACACGGAATTCCTTCTAAAATTCTTCGGACTTGCCACCAACGGCTCTTATCTGTTCCTAACCGACCATTCGGGCATCGGCGGAAAACACCTGGCCCCCACTGCCGATGTCTATAAGGTGGAGTTGCTCAACGACCTGCTCGTGCGCATTATCGGCGAGTACGTCAGCACGCCCGATTGCAACAACGGCAAAACGCCCGTCGCCTTCCAAACGCGTAGCGACCCGCAAAGCCCAACAGCAACCACTCCACCCGCGCTGTACTACCCCAACCCCGTTGCAGAGCGACTCACGCTGGAGCTGCCTTTCGACGCCACAAAAGTAACCCTCTACAACGCCGAAGGGCAAGCCGCTCGCGACCTAGGCGCCCTGCCAGCAGGGGCACACACCATTCTCGTCAAAGATCTATCGCCCGGCACCTATACCCTGCGCATCTGGTGCCGCAGCGAGATACAAAGCGGCAAGGTACTCGTCTTGCGCCCGTCGTAGCCCACCGGCACAACGGCTCTTGTCTCTCAAGGCGGCCAAAAGCATCCGCAGTAAGCGTTATTGCCAAGCAACCTCGGAAGCAGTGTGCTGTCTTTTGGCTAGAGAGTTTTCCCTTACTTTAAAAAAACGAACTTTCCTATGCAAATAAAGAGCATGCTGGTATGGGCCGTTTTTGGGCTGGCTACGTCTCTCTTAGCGCAGCAAGAGGCTACGCCCAAAAGCGGCGAAAAGGAAAAACAAATCATCATTACTAAGCGCACCATCGAGCCTGACGGCACGGAAACAATAGAGACCATCGTCAAAAAAGGCCCTGGAGCAGAAAAGTTCGACCCCGAAGCGTATCGCCGCGCCAAAGGCACCGATAGCGCACGCATAGAAGTGCGGGTCATCGAGTCACCTCTGCCAGAGGTTCGAGAAAAACTCGAGGAGGCTTTCCAGCGCTTAGAGGAAGTAGACTGGAAAGCCCTTGAAGATCGAGTAGGTCACAGCATAGAAAGCATTGGTCGGGAGTTGGAGCGCGTATTCGACCCTGAGACGGGTGAAATTAGCCGCATACTGCGCGAATGGGAGACTCCTCCTGGCCCACGCACGCAAGGCTACTTGGGCGTTAGCCCACGCCCTGGTGACGACCCTAAGACGCAAGGCGTTGCCATTGACGTGCTGCCTGGCACGGCAGCTGAGCGCGCCGGCTTGCAAAACGGCGACATCTTATTAAGCATGGACGACAAGCCGCTGCACTCTTGGGAGGAACTCGAGCAACGGGTGAAGCAAACCCAACCCGGGCAAAAGATTACCCTCCGCTACCAGCGAGACAAAAAGGAGTTTACCGTTGAAGTGCCTTTGGGCAGCAAGATTGTGGATAAGCCTACTCGACGCCGCACGCCAAGCATACGTGTAGAAGTGTATCCCTTCCGCGAAAAAGAGGCATGCTTGGGGGTTTATACCTATCGCTATGAAGAAGTTGGTGCGCTCCAAACCGTGCGTGGGGCTAAAATCTCGTCTTTCACTCGACATTCAGCTGCGCGTGAGGCCGGCTTAAGAGAAGGCGACGTCATCACAGCCATCAACGCTCAAGAGATTAAGGACCCCGACCAGCTGTGGAACGCTATTGCTGGCTACCAGCCGAACGACCGCATCACGGTTCATTATTTGCGCAACGGCCAAGCGCAACAAGTGGAAGTGGCGCTTCGAGCCTGCCTCGACCGCTCTACTACGGTGTCCACCACATTCCCAGACAAAAAGCGCCCGCCCATCGCCCTGCGCAATCCTACTGAAGGTGACATCCCGCAAATCAGCCCGCTGCCCCAAGCCGTAGCCGACCACCTCCTCCCTTTAAAAGATTTCCGCGCTTACCCTAACCCAACTACCGGCCTCATCACCGTCGAGTTTCAAGCTGACCCTCAACCCACTACCGTGCTTCTGCTCGACCTTTCGGGCCGACAGCTCTTCCGCGAAGAGCTTAACGCTTTCAGCGGCCAATACGCTCAACAGTTCGACTTGAGAGAATTTAGCAAAGGCACGCTCCTGCTCGTCGTACAACAAGGCGACCGACTCTTCACCGAACGCATCGTAATGCAATAAGACGCCCGCACGGGTTTGCCAAATGCCCTGCCTCCGCCCTCGACCCAAAGGCAGGGCATTCTTTTTAATCGCATTTAAAGTGTTGTTCACGGCGGGTATATGCATTTTTGTGTGCAAACTTCCCTGCGCGCTTTTGCGCGGCCTCCCTTCCTCAGCAAGGCCACAGCCCGAACTATACAACACAAAGTCAGCTTCTTTATCCCATGCCGCCGTTTTTACTCTTATCCATCATCGCCACCTTCGCTGTTCCCGCCTTATCTCAGACCCTCGTCCCTGAAGGTATCAACGACACGTTCTACTTAGCCTGTTCAACATGTCGCCTGCGCGTCAGCGGAGTATCGCTTACCTATGGTCAACATGCTCTACCCATGAACACGAAGAAACCCGTCTCGGTCAACTTGCTGTGGTGGCGCTACTACGACAACATTTTGGGCAAACAAACCTACATGGCGGAAGAGCCGTTCTGGACCTCTGGTGTGCAATTGATCGATGAAATACCCGACGACGAACCGCTGTCGCTGCATATCAATTTGGTGTGGACAGACTCCACAGGGCGCGACCACCGCATCTACTTGGTCATGGCTGGTCTTACCAAACGGCATCTGGAGACGCCGCCAGTCATCACCGTTACCGATGAGACAGACACCTACGCGCCTTTGCGCCTGAGCGCCACCGCGCAGATCTTCCAAGGAGAAGACAAGTGGGAGACCTTCGAGGCCTTCGACGGCGTCGCCACCCTCGAGAAGTTTGACGCCAAAACCGGTGCCGTTGTCGGCTTCTTCGAGTTCTTGGCCCAACGGGTGGGCATGGAAAAGAAAGGGCTATTTATGGGAGGCGCCTTTCGCAAATGACGCGTACTCCTGCAGCCACAGCAGCATCAGAGCGCTATGGAGCGCCCATAGTGCTCTGCCAGATGCCGCAACATGTCACGCGTCATGGCGTCCAAGTCGTACGCCGGTTTCCAGCCCCAGTCGCGGCGAGCGCAAGAGTCATCGATGGAGGCTGGCCAGCTGTCGGCAATTTGCTGGCGAGCATCGGGTTGATAGTAAATTTGAAAATCTGGCAGGTATTTTTGAATGCTGGCGGCCACTTCGGCGGGTGTAAACGACATGCCGGCTAAGTTGTAGCTGGTGCGCACAGAAAGGCGCTGGGCAGGTGCCTCCATGAGTTCGAGCGTAGCTCGAATGGCATCGGGCATGTAGAGCATGGGCAAGGCGGTGTGAGCACTCAGGAAGCACTCGTAAGGCTCACCCTTGACTGCATGGTGGTAAATATGCACGGCGTAGTCGGTAGTGCCGCCACCGGGTTCGCTCTGATAGCCGATGATGCCCGGGTAGCGCAGCGAGCGCACGTCTAAGCCGTACTTGTGGTAGTAGTAGTTGGCCCAGTTTTCACCGGCCACTTTGCTGATGCCGTAAACGGTGGTCGGGATGAGCACAGCATTTTGGGGAGTCTTTTCTTTGGCGGCATCTGGTCCGAAGACAGCAATGGAAGAGGGGTAATAAACTTTAGCGATGCCGTTTTCGCGGCTTATGTTGAGGACGTTGAGCCAGCTGGTCATGTTGAGGTTCCAGGCCCACAGGGGGTTTTCCTCTCCTCGAGCGCTGAGGATAGCAGCCAGATGGTAGATTTGAGTAATGCGCCAACGGCGGACGAGCGCTTCTAAAGCAGCGCCGTCGCAGGCGTCGAGGATGGCAAAAGGACCCGTGGGCGCTTGTGCCATTCGAATGTCCGTAGCCAAGACGCGGTCGGTTCCGTAAGCGGCGCGCAGGGCTTCGGTAAGCACGGTGCCAATTTGCCCATTGGCTCCGGTAACGAGGATGTTGTCTGGATTCATGTGTTTGCGGTCGGGCAGTTGTTTTATGGGCGAAAAGTAGAATGACCGCAGCGAAGCGGTGTAACATTGTCCGGCCAAAATGCCTGCCCGATGGGGTACTGCAGGTGCTCACAGGTGTTTTGGGCAGGTATTGCTGAGGGGAAAATGCCTATTTTCTATTTGTTATGATGAGAACGCTGCTCTTTTTCACTGTAGCTTTTTTAGGGCCAAATGCCCTGGTAGCCCAGCCCTTACTAACACCGGAAGAGGCCGTGCATTTAGCCCTCAACCAAAACCTTTCAGTGCGCCTCACTCAAGCCGACGCCGCCATAGCGCACCGAAACAACACCGCTGCATATGCGGGCCTTTTACCGATAGTCAACTTAGCCGTCAACGAGACGTTTACGCTAAGCGCTTTTCAGCAACGCCTCATCAACGGCAACGAGTTCAACGCCTTAGGCGCTCCGTTCAACAACATCAACGGCGCCGTGCAAGCCAGTTGGGTGGTGTACGAAGGCGGTCGGGCGCGCTTCGCCAAAGAGCGTTTGCAAGCGTTAGACGAGCAGGCGCGCCTATCACTGCAAGCAGTTGTGCAGCAAACAACGGCTCAGGTACTTATGACTTATTACGAAGTAGTGCGCAACCGCCTGCAAGAGCGCGCTACGGAAGAACTCATTGCCCTCAACGAGGCGCGTTTGCGCATTGCCGAGGCGCGCGTTGCAGCAGGTGTGGCTGCCCAGCCCGATGTCTTGCAGGCGCGCTTAGACCTCAATCAACTGCGGGCCAATTTATTGCAACAACAGGCGGCCACAGCAGCGTCGAAAGCAACGCTTAACCAACTGCTCGCCCGACCGCCGCAAACGCCCTTCGAGGTTGTACCTCAGATGGAGGTAGTCTATCTACCCGATCGCGAACGCTTGCGGGCCCGCGCCCAAGCAGAAAACCCGCTGATCTTAGCCCTGCAAAAAAGCGCCGAAGCCGCCGCTCGTGCTGTAGAAGAAGCCAATGCTCTGCGCGGCCCGCGCATTACGGCCAACGGCCAGTTCGTCGCTGTGCGCACTGATAACGGCGCCGGCTTCATCCGGAACAACAACCAAGCGGGCTTTGCCATAGGTGCCTCCTTAGCCCTTCCGCTCTACAACGGCGGCAACCTCAAGCGACAAGCAGAGGTGGCCCGCATCTCTGCCGAACAAGCCGCCCTAAGCATCGAAAACCAGCGGTTAGCCCTGGAAGCGGCCATCGAAAACCAACTCGCCCTCTTCCGCGCCCAACAGCAGACACTGGCTTTGGAAGAGGAAAACCTCCTCCTCGCTCGCGAAAGCGTTCTCATCAGCACCGAGCGCTTTCGCCTGGGCCAAACCACTGCCCTCGAAGTACAAGCCGCCCAAGGAGCACTCGAACAAGCTCTCCTGAGGCAAAACCTCGCCCGCTTCAACCTCAAGATGAGTGAAGTACAACTGCGCTTCCTCGCCGCAGACTTCTAAGCCCAACAATGCCAAAGACCACTGCCCCCCGCTACACCCGCTCCACTTCAGCGAAAGCGCTCGGCCACCACCAACTCCTTGCTGCCGGAGGCGTAGGTGTAGAAGCCCTCTCCGCTCTTGACGCCGAGCTTGCCGGCCATCACCATATTGACCAACAAAGGACAAGGCGCGTATTTGGGCTGCCCAAAACCCTCGTGCAACACGCGCAAAATGGCCAAGCAAACGTCCAATCCAATGAAGTCTGCCAATTGCAGCGGCCCCATCGGATGGGCCATGCCCAACTTCATGACGGTGTCGATCTCCTCAACCCCGCTGACGCCCTCGTACAGGGTATAGATGGCTTCGTTGATCATGGGCATCAAAATGCGGTTGGCCACAAAACCGGGATAGTCGTTGACCTCCACAGGCGTCTTGCCCAAGTTTCGTGAAAGTTCCATAATGGCTGCGCAAGTCGCATCTGAGGTGGCATAGCCGCGAATGACTTCGACGAGCTTCATGACCGGCACGGGGTTCATGAAATGCATGCCGATAACTTGCTCAGGGCGCTTGGTGGCAGCAGCTATTTTAGTGATGCTGATGCTGCTTGTATTCGTCGCCAAAATGGCTGCAGCAGGGGCCATCTGGTCGAGATCGGCAAAGATTTTCAACTTCAAATCGACATTTTCGGTGGCAGCCTCCACGACCAAATCAGCCCCAGCCGCGCCTTCGCGCAGGTCGGTCATAGGGTGAATACGCTGTAAAATAGCCGCCTTGTCGCCTTCAGCCAGTACGCCCTTGGCGATCTGGCGGTCTAAATTCTTGCTGATGGTGCTAAGAGCCTTGTCTAAGACCGCCGGCGAAATGTCTACCAAGCTGACTTCGTAGCCGTGCTGCGCAAATACGTGAGCAATACCGTTGCCCATCGTGCCGCCGCCAATCACTGTGATGTTCTTCATAAAAAATGGGATGCGTCTTGATGCGTGAACAGTGTGGGCAAAGTTCATGCTTTTGCCTGTTAGGCGGGTAGCCCTCGGGCAAAGGATATTGTGCTCCGACGTCGGCACCGACAACCCTCCCTTTCACATCTAAAGGCGCACAAGCCGATGTACGGCGCGCCCGGTAGCAGTTTCTGCCGAGAAGTACAGTACGCCTCGCGCACCTCCCAAATCGTTGGCATCCAAGCGAATAGCCAAAAGGCCAGCCTCGAAATTGCCCGCTTTCTGCCATAATAGGCGCCCAGCAGCATCGCGCACGCACAACACAGCGCAGCCCTCATGGGGCAGATGAACATACACCCAAGTCTCCTCGCCAAACGGATTGGGCTGGCTGCTTAGCGCCGGCACCGCCGCAGCCTCTGCCGGCAGTTGTGGCGAAAAGCGCAATTGCGGGCGCAGCAGGCGGTGCTCCTCCGGGCTGTAAGCTTCGGCAGAGGTAACGGCGTCCGACAACGTCAGGCATTGGCTCAGACGGCCAGAGCGCAAGGCCCGAGCGCGCAGACGCAACACCGGCACACCGCCGGCATCCCAGCTAAACGTTAGGCGCTGGCCGCTGTTGAGCACGGCGTAGTGTTCGGGCGTAAAACCTCTTGTAGGCAATACTTCCAACACTTCCAGCCCAGGGCACTCCAGCGTGCCCTGTAGGCCTGCTACCGCCCTTTCAGCGCGCAGGGTGAGGGTTACCTCCTCGCCCGCCTGGAGGCGGCAGTCCTCTACTTCCAAATACAGTGGCTGGCGCTCATGCAAAGCGTGGTCGTGGAGGTTGAACTTGACGCTGGCGTTGGCATCACCCACTTTTACAATAATAAAGCTCAGGGGGATGGAGTCGAGCGAGCTGATCTGCTCTGAAAACGGCGGGGTGAAGGGATTAAGCGGGTTCTGAAACGCATGGGCGGCGGGCACAAAGCGCCAAGAAGGCGAAGCCGGCAGTTCGGTATAGATGCCCAGAATGAGCTTGCGCAGTTCGACGATGTCGAAAGTAGTAACCGTGCGCGAGCCGTTGGCATCGGCCGCAATAATGCGATAAGGCGTAGGCAACAACTCCAGGCCTAAAATGTGCCGGTTGATAAGCAGCAAATCCAGCGTGGTAACACCTTTGGCGTGGTCTTCGTTGTAGAGGGGCTGCACCACAAAAGTGGAGGCAAAAGGTATGGTGAAAGAGAATTCGCCCTGAGGGTTAGTAACGTCGTAGGCGACGATGGGGCCTTGCAGCGGCGAGTTGCCCTGCAGTTCGACGATGATGTTGGGTACTCCTTCGCCGTGTTCGGTGTGTATGTCGCCCGGGATGGTCGTTTCGAAGGGCGCACACAGGTATGGAGAAGCCCCCACTTGGATGACCTGCTCGCAGGTGGCCCTATTGCCACACCTATCCTCCACCGTCCATTCGATGCGGTGAATACCGCGCGGCAATTTGGGCGCAACGAAGACGGAGTCACTGCTCTGACGCCAAACCAGTTGCACTCGGAGTGTATCTCCAACGGCAAGGCGGTGCAGGTCAAAGGAGTACTTGCTCTGAGCCGGCACAGAGCGTCGGTCGAACTCTAGGAGCGTTCCGCCCGTATAGCCGGGGGTGTTGATGTTATTGTAATAGAGGGACCCAGGAGGCGGCTGCACTGCCGAAGGAAACACGGACTCTACCTGTTGGTCACCGTCTAAGTCCAAAAACAGCCGATAACTGACTACGACGTCGGAGCGCTCACAACCATCTGTGGCCGCAATGGAAACGACAGCATCTGCCTCGCACAGGTCCAAGTTCTGGAACACCCAAAAGTCCTTGTCGTCTGTGGTTACGCTCGCAAACTTCGCGGTGTCGGAAGGGCAGTCGATGAGGGGGTCATCGGTATCTTGCACCCAGATGCGCTGCTCGTACGTGTAGCCATTGCCAGAGGGGTTCCAGAAAATACTGTAATCTGTTGGGAAATCTCCGGGGTTTATCGCCACAAAAGTAGCAGCAGAGTCCGGCGAGGCATTAGGCGACGATACGAAAGGTCCCGGCAGATTATCTGGGTGTAGAGCAATAGAATTGGGTTGCGGGTTGGGCACTTCCAGTAGCGGCTGGTCGGGGTTGTGTTGGCAGCGGTTGTAAACCTTCCATTTGCGCAAGATGAGGTAGCACGCCTCGGAGACAGATTCTATCCTTTCGTCCGCAAGCTCAACTACCACGTCCTCGCAGCCCGAGCTTAAGATTTCGGGTGCATCGCTCGGGTTAGCACTGCAGTCGGAGATAATGTGGTCGTCTGGGAATCGAATATAGTAACCAAAATCAGCCGTACTGGTGATTCGCTGAGTGCAGTGGGCACTATTTCCTTGCCTATCCCAAACCTGAAACATGCGCAAGAGCACGCCGCTGTTACATGCCCAGCGGAAGTCGGTAGTGTCCAGCGCGGTGGCAACGGAGTCTACACCGCAAGAGAGCGTTACTTCCCCATAATCCTCCAACGTCGGATCGAAAGTGGCGCACTCGGTCGTTACGTCAGCGGGTGCTTGGCAGCGAGGCGGGTTGTTGTTCACCACCTGAACGCGCGTTTGACATTCCGAATAGTTTCCACCTCCAACGCTGTCGGGCACAGGCCCAGCGGGGATGGCCGCGTCGTAGACCCTCAAGACAGCCGTGATATCGGCTTCAAGGTCGGCGCAGCAGACTTGTATGAAGTCGCTCCACATAGAGGTCGTATCGCATTCAGACGGCACAGCGCGCCGCACTTTTAGGCGCACGGGGCGACAGTCATCGGTAGAGCCGTTGTTGAACAAGTCAGCAGGTGCAGCCCCTCTGCCTTGATCGTCCAAGAAGACGGTGATCAACGAGTCGCACAGGGCGGTAGGCAGCTGTTGGTCGCGCACATCGAGGCCGAATTCGCACTCGGCGGCGTTGTCGCATTCGTCGTAGACCTTCAAAGTCATGGGCAGTATGCCGCTGTTTAGGCCCGACAGTTCGCCAAAGACAGCCAGCGTATCGAAACGCAGGGTATCGTTGCCGGCAAAGTCCGTTAGTTCGGCTTCCAGCGAGTCGGCTATGCCCCAGTGCAAGACCGCGCGCAAAACACGGGAGCAAGCATCGGCAACGACAAAATCGGGCAGGTCCACCGCACCTGAGCAACCGGCATCCAGCAGTACAGCGCCAATAATGGGCGGGCAATGCACGGTTGGGCCTTGGTCGTCGGCCAGCTCCACCACCTGTTCGCCCACGACTGGTTCGGCGTTAGGATCCCCAGCCTGACAGGCATCGCGCACCGTCCACAGGCGCGTCAGCAGGCGGGAGCCACCACACAAGGGCTGTTCCGTGTCGGAGTATTCCACCTCCAGGTCGCACACGGCGTCTGGCCCTAACAGGTAGCGCCGCGCACCCACCTGAAAGTACGGCCAACCCACCGCATCGGGCTGCGACGACGCCCCGCAGGAAAGGGTAGTATCTTGAGGAAATTGCACCGCTTGCAGCGGACGCACGCGCTCGATGATTTGCACGCAAGTGCTGAAATTACCTCGTGCGTCGCTCACCGTCCAGAAACGGCGAATAACCCCGAAAACGCCGGCCGAGTCGCACGCATAGGTGGCGCTAACGTCGGTAAAGAGCATGCTCACGTTGCCTGGACAATTCTCCTGAACGTCTGGATAGCCGCCGGCAATGCCCAACGAGTCGCGCAAGAAGGTGGGCGTCAGGTGCTCAAGCGGCACCACGCAAGGCACTTGCAAGGCGGGGCACGCCAGCGCTGGCGGCAGGGTATCGCGCACGCCATCCACCTCAATGAGGCACTCGCTGCCCACAAGGCTATCGCGCACCCCCATCCGAAACGCCTTGCCCAAGTCATCGAAGGTGAAAACAGCGGGAGTGCGCCTTGTCGGAGAGTCCAAGATAAACGTGCCCAGTTTGTCGGGGCAGGTGTAATAGCCCATGGCCAAGAGGTCTTCTGCATTTGGCGCAACGACGCACTGCGGGCCTAAATAGAGGGTTATCCCTTCCGGGCAGTGCATAGGCAACGTATCCGGTTGCACCTCTACGGTAAAGGCACAGCTTACGTCATTGCCCGAAGTATCGGAGGCAGAGAAGATGTTTTGCGTCAGCCCCAGAGGAAAAGTAGCACCTGAAGGCAGACCACTAACCAACACTGCGTCCAACGTATCGGGGCCGTCAAAGGCCAGCACTTCGTAGACGTACTCAACGCCGCAAGTACCTTTAGACAAATAAAGAATGGTATCTGGTGGGCATACAATCACCAGTCCTGTAGTGTCTGGCGAAGCCCATTGGGCACTCAGAGATATGGTGGTTTCGCAAGAGTGAGCACAAGCGACGGAAAAAGGGAAAGCGCTCATCACAACAGCCCAGAAATAGGCGGGTATCCACAAATTCATAGAGAGCGTTTTTTTTATTGCGGTGAACAAGCAAAAGTGAACGGATTAAATAAGAAGCGCCCCTGTATCTGCGAAAACTGCGCCAAAAGGTCTATCCCAATCGTTTCAAGTTGCTGATTTTGTAGACCTGAGGCCCAGAATGCCGCTGTAAAAAACCATTTAGCGACTTTGCGTTTACCTCCGACCTTTGCCGCCGATGAAGTTGTTTTTAAAACCCGGTAAAGAGGCTTCTGTGCGCCGTTTTCACCCCTGGATATTTTCTGGCGCGCTGCAAGACATACCGCCGGAAGCCGCCGATGGCGATATCGTTGAGGTTTTCGACAGCCGCGGCCGGCTGTTGGGCACGGGCCACTTTCATCGCGGCAATATCGCTATACGCTTGCTTAGTTTCGAGAGCGCCGACCTGAACGCACCTGCCTTTTGGGAGCAAAAGCTGCGCTCCGCCTTTGCCTTGCGCCAGCAGCTGGGCCTAACTCGGCAAGGCGCTTACCGCCTCGTGCATGGCGAAGGCGACGAGCTGTCGGGCCTGGTCGTAGACCTTTACGGTCGAGTAGCCGTAATGCAATGCCACAGCATCGGCATGCATCGCCAGCGCGAGCGCATCGCTCAGGCGCTGTGTCGCGTCGTAGAACCACCTTTGGAAGCCATCTACGACAAGAGCCGCGAAACACTGCCCGAAAACTACGCTCAGGGCGTCTCCAACGGCTACCTCGTCGGCAGCGCTTCCGGTAGCGCCATCGTCAGCGAAAACGGCGTGCATTTTCGCATCAACTGGGAAAGCGGCCAAAAAACAGGCTTTTTCTTAGACCAACGCGACAACCGCCAATTGCTGGCAAGCCTGTGTTCTCAAAAGCGCGTCCTCAATGCCTTTGCCTACACCGGCGGCTTCTCCTGCTACGCCCTCCGCGCTGGCGCAGCGCTCGTGCATTCGGTAGATATTTCTGCCAAAGCCGTAGCGCTGCTCGAGGAAAACGCAGCGCTCAATCGGCCCTTTGTGGGTGAGCACCAAGCCTTCACAGCAGATGCCTTAACCTTTTTGAAAAAAACAGCGCAGCAATACGATATTGTCGTTGTTGATCCGCCTGCTTTTGCTAAGAGTTTGAGCAAGCGCCACAACGCCGTGCAGGCCTACAAGCGGCTGAATGCCGCGGCTATGCAGCGTGTCGCTCCCGGCGGCTTGCTCTTCACCTTCTCCTGCTCGCAAGTGGTCGGCCGTGAACTTTTTGAACACACAGTAGCCGCTGCTGCCCTGGAAGTGGGCCGCCCAACGCGCGTGCTCTACCGTCTTTCGCAAGGCGCCGACCACCCGACGAACCTTTACCACCCAGAAGGTGCTTACCTTAAAGGATTGGTGCTGCAATTGGGGGGCGCCGACGAGGCCTATAGAAGGCGCAACGCGGGGCCGCCCTCATAAGCGCTCGCGCAGCTGTTGGGCTTTGGCGTGAAAGAGGTGCTCGGGTTGGCGCAAGATAACGTCGAGAGCGGAGTCTAAAGCGCTTTGTCGCTGGGGCATTTGCTTGAGGATGGCCAGTACGACGCCCCACTCGGCGCGCTGAGCGTAAGGCTGGACGCGGCTGACGGCTACGCGTCGGAAGGCCATCTCGGCATCGGCATACTGGCCGTTTTTGTAGTAAGCCACGGCTAAGAGTTCCTGTTGCTGCACCTCGTCGGCTGTGGGTGCGGGTGCCAACTCGGGTTTGAGCGCGTTGGTAATGTCTTGGTAGCGGCCTTCCTGCAAGTTTTTGAGGGCATCCAAATAGGTTTTCGAGCCGCCTTTCGCGCCGCGGGGGGGCAAAAAATCGCGCTCGGCGAAGAAGGCATCAGCCACAGCGGCGTAGTCTACGGCAGGGCCATCGGGCTGCATTTCCTCGATGGGCGCTGGGGGCAGTGAAGTTTGGGCCATGTCGCTTTCGCCCGCTTTGTTCGGCTGTTTCGCGGGCTGGCGCCACGCCGGCGATTGCTTTTTAGGTTTGGGGGTCGTATGCACGATATCGGGCTGGGCGGGCGCATCGCTCAGGCGGTCGCGCAGCAGCCAGTAGCCCACGGCAAGCGCGGCAACGACAGCTGCAGCGCGCAAGGCCCAGTTTAAGGGGTAAATGCGGGCGCGCTTGGGCTGCAGTTGCTGAAAGAGCTCTGTTTCGCGGTCCCAAGCGTTCATCTTGGCGCGCAGGTCCTGTTCGACGAGCATTTCCAAGCCGATGCGCTCGATGCGGTGTTGGTGCACCAAGGCGTCGAGTTCGGCATCGCGAGCCATTTCAGCTTCGAAAGCCTGGCGCTCGGCAGGCGGCATTTTGCCGCTGACATATTGTTCTATTTGTTCGAAGCGAAACACGGCGAGAAGGTTTTAGCAGTGGTAGAAGTTAGGGTATTAGGAGCGGCGATTTTCCAAGAGAACGGCAAAGGCCGGGTTGTTTTGCAGCAATTCGCGAAAGCGCATGCGGCAGCGGTAGGCTTCTTTTTTGGCCACATCGGCGCTGTTGTAATGCATAATTTGAGCGATTTCTTCCATAGAATAGTCCAACTGATACATGCGCAGCAATTCGCGGCAGCGCTCGCCAATTTGTCCTAAGGCCTCCTGAAACAATTCGCGGTATTCAGTTCGGATGGTTTCAGCCTCTGGGCTTTCCACCTGGGTATCGTAGTGGCTGGGCGACAGGTCGGTGTAGCGGTGGTGTTGGCGGCGCACCGTAACCCAGCGCCATTTTGCTATAGCGACAAAGTAGGTGGTCAGCGCACTGCGGGCTTCGTAGCGCCCTTCGCGGACGTTGCGGTCGAGGATAAGGAGGGCTTCCTGAAAAATATCCTTGGCATCCTGTTGAGAGCCGCCGTTTGCCATAACGTGTCGAATGACCGTTTCGCGCAAGCCCGGCATCAGGTACAGGCGCTTGAGCGCTTCTTCGCGCGCAGAGCCGCCCGCTCGAATGCCTGATACGAGGGCTTCATCGCTCCAATCGGTGTTTGCCATATTGATGCTGTTCGCGTGGTGAGGGTAACCTGTTGTGGATTAAAAAATGCGCACAAAAGTAACGCACTTAGCGCCAGCGGCGGTGTTGCCCTTAGGGCCAAACTTGGGTCAGGTAGCGAGGTGTGTTACCATTTTCTTAAAAAATTGGCTTCCGTGGTTACCCACCAGCAGGAGGCGGCATTAAGCAGCAAACACATTCTTCATCGCAAATCAAAAAGCAGATTTTGTCATGAAAAACCGCGTATTGTTTCTGCTCGCTTTTGTTCTGGTTTCCGCAAATGTCGCCTTAGCTCAGTTGAGCGGCATAGGTTTCCGCCCGATGGCAACGTTTTCCACCTATAAGCTCTCTCAAGACCTCAACGACAACTACGACAGTTACCTGCGTTTGGGCGGAGGGGGCGCGCTGTTTGCCGAATTCAACTTGGGCAGCCGCTTCACCTTTCAGCCCGAAGTGGTCTACGTGCAGCGCGGAGCCAACATCAAGAGTGAAAGCCGCTTGTACTGGGACGGTCATCACTTCGGCTACCCGCGCGATTATCGAGTAAACGAAATCCGCCAGCAAGAGACGCTGCACTACATCGACATTCCGCTAATGTTCGAAAAGAACTTTGGCGGCGGAAATGTGGGTGCCTACGTAGCCTTTGGCCCTGCCCTTTCTATCGCCATAGCTAATGGCTTAGGCCGTGAAGAGCTGTATGTATCGCACCTGAACTCGGAAGGCACACCGACGTCGTTCACCGATCGCCAAGAATATATCATTGAGATGGGCAAGGGCCGCAACGATGACTACCGCAAGGGCGACTTCAGCGTCAACTTCGGCACCGGTCTCGTGCTCATCTTAGACAAAGGCGAAATCGGCCTCGACGTACGCTACTCGCACGGCCTTCGCAACATCGACATCAGCGGCATCAAAAACCGCACGCTCCAGGTAGGCCTGTCCTACATGTACTACTTCTAATCGCCCCCCGGCGTTCGCGCAGGCGCGCGGCTTATGTTCTCACTACCAGGCTCTTATCGTCAAAAATCACCCTTTGCGCTATGTGCTGTCCCAATTGCGGCCATGCCGCTCAAGTCAATCAGACGCGCTGTCGCCAGTGCAACTACAAGTTGCCGCAAGCAGAAATACCCGGCGCTGCTCCCGTCGCAGAAGTCGTCGCCTGTTGGAACTGCGCCGCACAAAACCCCGCTCATCACAGCCGCTGCGCCTGCTGCAACGCTCGCTTAGAAGATGCCCCGACCCAACGCCGCACTCATTCGCTCACCCTAAATGCTTACCGCCATGGCCAACCACAAGAGCGTTAACCCGATGTTCCTCTCCGCCTTAGACATCCTGACGGGCGCACTGGGCGTGTTCATCGTGCTCAACTTCCTCAACACGCGCATGATGGGTACAGGCCCTCACACACCCACCGCGCCAGCTGTTCAGCCAACGGAAGAGAAAAAGCAAAAAGAATCGTTGCACGCCTACAAGCCGAAACCACAAGCCCATTCAGAGAGAAATCGGCCGCCTATGCCGACGCAAAAGCCTACGACCACTGTAGCGGAAAAACCACAGCCCAAGCCAGAGACCACCGCACCCGAACCTAAGCCCGAAGCGGCAGAGCCAATGCCGCCAACCCTACCTCAAGACCCCGTGGCCGTAGACTTGATGAAGCAAACTAAGGGCGATGTTACCCTCCTGCTCCAGCAAGAAGGCATGGCCAAGCAAAGCGTCGAGTTTATGCTCAAGCAGGGCAGTCAGGTGTGGAAACCCGGCCGGGCCGGCAAATACCAAACCGACGACTTTCAGTACGAAAAAAGCCTGAACTACTTCTACCAAGCCCGCATCAAGCCCGGCAATTACGAAGTGTGGGTGCGCGTCAAGAAACGCACCAACGCCTCCGGGCAGCAGCCCTTTGCGCTCTACGGAAAGATCGTGCAGCCCGGCTACCGCAGCATTACACACAACTTCGGCACCTTCGCCACCTCTAGCTCCGATTGGGTGCTCGCCGGTACGCTGACCATCTTAAACCACGCCCTGAACTATCAGTCGGCTCTTCCGCCCGCCACTGCCGTAGGGCCGACTAACAACGATGCTGCGCCCACGGCTCCTACCGCGCCGGCTCCTGCAACACCCACCCCAGTTAACTCGCCAACCCCTGAACCCAAACGCAGTGGCAAGTGGGGGCGCTAAAAGTGCTCTCCTCTCTCTTCCCTTCATTCGAACATTCAAAAGCACGCTATCGCCATGTTTGCTCAAAAAAATAGCCACCTCGCCTACAGCCTCGGCCTGACAGCCATCGCCTTGACCATCGTCGTCACCGGTTATCAAATGTCACCCGCCGGCTCCTTTGCCGAAACGTTCTTCTTCGCCCTGGGCGGCAAAATGCCCGAAGGCCTCATCCAAGGCGCTATCTACTTCTGCTTCTTCACAGCGCTATTCGGCATCAATGCCCTCAATACCCGGCTGAGCCGCGAGCAGTACGCCTTTAAGGCACGGTTACTGCCCGAAACAGAGCAGTATGTGCTGTACCCCGAAGACGTCAACCAAATCAAATTGAACACCATAGAAGTGGAGCGCCATCTCGGCCAGGGCATTGTTACCGACCTCATCAAACAGGCTGCCACCAAATTTCGCTCCAGCCACTCACCCGCCGAAACGCTGGCCATGGTCGAAACGGTGAGCGACATGCACCGCAAATCGCTGGAACGCGAACTGTGGTTGGTCAACACCTGCCAAACCCTCATCCCCGCCTTCGGATTCTTAGGCACGGTGCTGGGCATGGCTGCCGCCATCCTGAACATGGGAAAGGTGCAGCCCACGGCTCAAGCCGCGCAACTCAACGGTACCGTTGCTGCCGCTGTGCCGCAGGCTACTCTTAGTGCAGCCGACATCTCGACGCTTATCGATAGCCTCGGCACAGCCTTTTTCACAACTATCCTGGCCATTGTCTTGGGCATCGTCGCAAGCGTCGCTATCAAGCGCTTAGAAACACGCGTCGAAGACTTCCTGACCGGCAGCAAGCGCTACGTTGTGGAAAACTTAGTGAACCGCATTCATTTGTGATCGTGTATTGCCTGACCCATCCACGGCGTCCTCCGCAAGGAGCGACGCCGTTTTTTTTCTAAAACTCTCCGTTTTTTCTGCTGTGGAAAGATGACAGCAACTTTAAAATAAAATGTTTTAAATTTGCTGCTGCAAAGACGGCTATCCATGACTCGCTGTACAAAATGTTCGACCGAGTTGATTTTAGGCAGCAAGTTCTGCTATCGCTGCGGCGAGCGCGTCGTAGAGCAGGCCAAGAAGTGTCCGTTGTGCCGAGCAGAGAACCCACTGGCAGCCATTTTTTGCCATGAATGCGGCTTTCACTTTTCGACAACGGAGAGCCAGCAGACGAGTTACACGCCCCGCTATGCCCTCGACTTTGTACCAGAACGCATCGGGACCCAACTGAAAGCGCTGTTTTTTCGGCTGCTGCTGGAGCGGGTGCGAGAAGAGCATAACATACAGAAGCACAGCCAATACGTACAAAGGTTTTACGACTCGCGCTTCGCTACCATCTTTGAGGCGCGCACAGCACAGCTGGCCCAAGAAGTACTGACGCGGTGGGAGCGCTTCGGACAAGCAGGGCTGCCCGCAATAGACCAGTTTCTAGAGGATGCCTTTGAAGGATTGTTGGACTATTTTATCATCGAATTTTGCCCTGACCTCAATGAAGTGTGGTTGCCCAGCGCCATCCTGCGCTACGAGTGTCCGTTGGCTAAAGAAGTGAATATTGGGCGCATGGTGTTCGACTTTTTGGACCTCGAACGCGAGTTAGAGGTCTGCTATACCAACTTTGCAACCATGCCTGAGGAGCTCATGGCCAACGCTTGCAAGCGTTTCCTCTTTGCTGGAAAGTCGGAGCAGGTGTTTGTTATTTGCGATTTATCGCTGCGCGGCAACTGCCGAGAAGGCTTTGCGCTCACCGACCGCGCCCTGTATTGGCGTGCACCGCTGGGGCGAGCGCACGGTGTTGCTTACGAAGACTTGCACGAGGTGCGCTTCGAGCGCGAGTGGCTGCTCATCAATGGGCATTTTTTCACTGCCAACCCATCACTGAACCTGAAGCTGTATAAGTTGCTTAAAAAATTGCGCCGCTGCCAACAGCAGCCAACCGTGTCTACAACGTAAGCCGACGCACGAACTCCCGCTTCTGTCGATTGTTTGATTTACAAAAAAAGAGGCGTGCAAAAAGCCGCGCCCTCTTTGACGTATTTTTGCCGTTCCCACCCACAACAGCCAGCGATTATGATGATAGAGACAACTGAATCTACGAATCCAAGCTCGCTCGTACCTGAGCTGGAGAACGACGCGCTCAACGACATTGCTGACGAGCAGACCGCCGACGACGACGAAGCAACACCAGAAGATAAGAGCGACGCCAGCGGCGAAGACCTGTACGAAAAACAGGAGTTTTTGGCCGATCCGCAACAATCGTTCATCCGACTGGACAAATTTCTGCTCAATCGCCTGAGCAATCGCTCGCGCAGCAAAGTGCAAGAGGCCATTCGCGCCGGCGCCGTACGCGTAGATGACCAGGAGGTGAAGCCGAACTACAAGGTGAAGCCAGGCAATCGAGTGTCCATCATTTTACCTAAGAACTTGGATGAGGAATGCGAAATCATTCCGCAAAACATTCCGCTAAACATCGTCTATGAAGACGAGGACGTCATTGTGGTGAACAAGCCACCCAACATTGCCGTACACCCGGGGGTGGGTATTCCCGATAAGACACTGGTAAACGCCTTAGCCTGGCACCTACAGGAGCAGCTGGACAAACTGCCGGTGAAAGAGGGCAATGAACCGAGCCGAGCCGGTATTGTGCACCGAATAGACAAGGATACCACAGGGCTGATGGTGGTAGCCAAAAACGAGTACGCCATGGCCTATTTGGCCAACCAGTTTTTTCATCACACCATCGAGCGATGCTATTGGGCACTAGTATGGGGCAACCCAGCCCAAGACTCGGGCACGGTGGTGGGCAATATTGGGCGAAACCCCAACGATCGCAAGATGTTCATGGTGTTTCCGGAAGGCGAAAGCGGCAAGCACGCCGTGACGCACTGGCGGGTGCTGGAGCGCTTCTATTACGTAACGCTCGTGGAATGCCGCCTAGAGACGGGGCGCACACACCAGATTCGCGTACACATGAAGTCCATCGGCCACACGCTTTTCGGCGACCGACGCTACGGAGGGAACCACATCCTGCGCGGCACTTTGCACGCCAAATACCGACAATTTGTGGAGAATTTGCTCAGCATGCTACCGCGGCAGGCGCTGCATGCTAAAGTGTTGGGCTTTGCACACCCTCGCACAGGCGAACACGTGCGCTTTGAGTCGGAATTGCCCGCCGACATGGCCGCTGTCATCGAGAAATGGCGTGAGTATGTGCAATCGCGTCAGAAACTGCTTTAGCCTACTTTATGCACCAAGCACATCCTTACGTCAAACACGCTTATTTGGAGGAGCTACTGCCCCCGAAGCGCATGGTTTTTTTGGTAAATCCGAAAGCCGGCACACGCGCTCATCGGCACATCGTCAGAGCCATAAACGCCCACTTAGACCACCGACAATTCGTTTACACCGTATGGCAAACGGAGCGCCCCGGTCACGCCACAGAGCTGGCCCATAAAGCGCGCCAAGAGGGCTACGATATCATTGTGTCGGTGGGCGGCGACGGTTCGGCGCAAGAGGTAGCCACAGCGCTGTTGCATACGGATGCGGTGATGGGGATATTGCCCGCCGGCTCGGGCAACGGTTTGGCCATGCACCTGGGCTATGGGCGCCAATTGGAGCGCGCTATCCGCCTGCTGAACACCGCCCAAGTGCGAACCATTGATTGCGGGCGCGTCAATGGGCATCTGTTTGTCAATGTCTCCGGCGTTGGCTACGACGGTGCGGTGGCCCAACGCATGCAAAACAGCCATTGCCGAGGCTTCTGGCCATATCTGTACCACTCCGTATGGGGCGGGCTGACCTATCGGCCTATTCGCTGCACGCTGGAAGCTGAAGGGCAGCGATTCGAACGTGTTTTCTTTGTGGTCTCCGTCGCCAACGGCTCCATGTACGGCTACCATTTCCACATTGCACCGGATGCTCGCTTAGACGACGGCCTTTTCTCGGTAGTGATGTTTGAAAATGTACCGCGCTGGCGCTACTTTTTTGCCATACCCTCTAGCCTAAGTGGGCGGCTATACGAAGAGCGTTTTGTTGCGCATTTTCAGGCCAAAGAAGTAAAAATTACGTGTGAGCGCCCCACCTTTGCACATGCGGATGGTGAATATTTAGGCCAGGGCGACTGCTTTCGGTTCGAAATAGTGCCCAAAGCGCTGAAGATGTTCGTGCCGACGCGACACTGATTCCTCTCCTTTTACGAAACTATGGCCAAGAACAAGCGCTCTTCCTCACCCATTGTCTTTTCGACTGACCTCGATTTTATCCGACGTCAGGCAGCGCAAGAAGAGGTCTCTTTACCCGAATTGGCCCCTCAGCAGCAAGTGTTGCGCCTCTGGCTGGAGCGCGGCAAAGGCGGCAAGGAGGCAACTGTTATCAGGGGCTTTGTCGGGTCGCAAGAGGCGCTCGAAGAGTTGGCCCGCTGGCTCAAGAACAAGTGCGCTGTTGGCGGCAGTGCTAAGAACGGCGAAATCATCCTGCAGGGCAATCACCGCGACCGAGTGATGGTTCTGCTGCAAGAACGCGGATACAAGAACATCAAGAAAGCGGGCGGCTGAGCGCCACACACCGCAGCGAGGCTTACTGCCGCCGTGCAACACCGACCAACGCTATCCTGTGCATGGAAATCCTTACGAACATCGGACGCGGCCTGTTGGGATTGTTTGCCCTGTTGGCCATAGCCTACCTACTGAGCCAAAACCGCCGCGCTATCAATTGGCGCTTAGTGGGGGCTGGCATTACCCTCCAACTCATCTTTGCGCTTCTCATCCTCAAAGTACCGGGCGTTAGTTGGGTTTTCGATGAATTTGCCAAGGTGTTTACCTACATCATCCGCTGGTCGGAGGAGGGCGCTCGGTTTTTGTTTGGCGAGCTGGCCTCCGACAGAAACAGCCTCGGCTACATCTTCGCCTTTCGCGTGCTGCCTACCGTCATGTTCTATTCGGCTTTATCGGCCATCCTTTTCTATTTTGGAATCTTACAAAAAATCGTTTACGGCATCGCCTGGGTACTCACGCGCAGTATGGGGCTGAGCGGCCCAGAAAGTTTGGCCGCTGCCGCCAACGTGTTTATCGGGCAGACAGAAGCTCCGCTCATTATTCGGCCCTATTTGGCCAACATGTCGCGTTCCGAAATCATGTGCCTCATGACGGGCGGTATGGCTACTATTGCCGGCGGCGTATTTGCCGCTTACGTAGGTTTTTTGGGCGGCGACGACCCTCAGAAGCAGCTGCTCTTTGCCCGACACCTCCTGGCTGCTTCCATCATGTCGGCTCCTGCCGCAGTAGTGTGCGCCAAAATGCTACAACCCGAAACGGAGAAGCAGATTTTAGAAAAGCTCGAGCAGGCAGACACCCACGTGGGCGATAACCTGCTGGACGCTATCGCCAAGGGCACCACCGATGGCTTGAAGCTGGCGGTCAATGTGGGAGCCATGCTCATTGTATTCATCTCTTTAGTGTTCATGCTCAATTGGCTTCTGCAGAACACCCTCGGCGCCTGGACGGGGCTAAACGAGAGCATACAACAGACCACCCATGGGCGCTTCAGCGGGCTAACGTTCACCTATCTGTTGGGCCTTTTCTTTGCCCCGATAGCCTGGTTGCTGGGCACTCCCTGGTCCGACTGCATGCTTATCGGCCAACTATTAGGTCTGAAAACCATGATCAACGAATTTGTCGGCTATGGCGCGCTGGGCGATATCCAGAAAACCACTCAGCTACATCCGAAGTCCGTCATTATCGCCATTTACGCTTTGTGCGGTTTTTCTAACTTTGCCTCTATCGGCATCCAAATAGGCGGCATCGGCACCTTGGCGCCTAATCAGCGCCGCACACTGACGGAGCTGGGCTATTGGTCGCTCATTGGCGGTACGCTGGCTTGCTTTCTGACCGCTACCATTGCCGGCATGCTGTTCTAACCTTCGCTCACCTTCTCCCTATCTCCGCTCTCATGACCGACACCGAAGCGCTTTTGAAAGCATTCCAAACCATTCGCGCGCGCATCGCGGAGAGCGAAATCGAGGAAGCCCTGCGCGACGTGTCCGAACTAATCCCGCAAACCGGCTTAGACTTAGACGACGAGGTACTCGCTCTTCGGCAGCAGTTCAGCCATGTGCAAAAGCAGATCAGGCTCAACCTCATTGAGAACAGCGAGTACTCGCGCATCCTTAGCAACATCAGCTACTCCTTGCTCCGACTCATTACGGATGCCTGCAAACAATTGCACCAACAACAGCCCAGTGCAGTGCCTTCGGCCGGCATCTCTGTAACCGACCCTGAAGCCCAAGCGACACCGACTATTTCGGCCGACCTGCCGCCCATACTCCAAGAGGGCTTAGCCAAGATGAATCAAGGCGACTACGGCAGTGCCTTGCAACACTTCTCGCTTTTCCTGCAGACCCATCCGCGCTCTTGGCACGCCATGCACTACTTGGGCAGTTTGCACGAAACCCTCGGCCTGTGGGAGGAAGCCATCCACTGGTATTCTGAAGCTCTAAAAGTCAACCCTGCCGATGCCATTGCCCTCAACAACCGCGGCAATATCCGTATGGAACAACTGGGCGAGTACGAGAAAGCCTATAAAGACTTCTCCACAGCCCTGGTAGCCGACCCAACACTCCTGACCGCTCGCTACAACCGCGCCTTGGCAGCCATGAACCTGAGCCAGTACGAACCAGCTATCGCTGACCTGAGCGCGTGCCTCGAGCAGGGTTTTATGGCCGATACGGTTCACGGCCTACGAGGCATCTGCTTGGCCGCTACCGGGCGCCATGGTGAGGCCGCCGAAGACCTCAAAATCGCCCTCCGGGCCGACCCTGACAACGCTACCTATTGGGCTACCTACGGCCTATGTGAATACGAGTACGGCCTTTACCAACAAGCCGTTGAAACTCTTAACCACGCCCTAACGCTCAACCCTCAGCAACCCGAAATGCAAAACGTGCGCGGCATGGCTTACTTCTTTTTAGAAAATTACGCTGCCGCCCAGACCGATTTTGAAGCCGTCGTTCGCCAAAAACCCGACTACGCCCATGGCTGGTACTTCTTAGGCTTGTGCCGAAAAATTCAAAACGCCTCTGCCGAAGCTGTTCAATACCTCAGCGAGGCCATGCGCTTAGACCCTACCCTCGCAGAAGCCTACGCCGTTATGGGTGTCATCGCCTACGAAAATAACCGCATAGAGGAGGCCATCCGCTGGTGTGAGCAAGCCTTAGCCCTCAGAGAAGTGCCTGTAGCCCAAGAGTATCTGCAAAAAGCCCAGCAAGCACTCCGAGCAAACGGCGGGTTTTGGAATAAACTCTTTGGAGCATAGACGCACTCCTCTCCTCCATTTTTGAAAACCTCAGCGCGGGCTAAACGCGTTATCTTTGCCCAATAAATGGAACGCGTTATGAAAGAATGGCCGCTTTGGGAAGTTTTCATCCGCTCTAAACAAGGGCTTAGCCACAAACACGCCGGCAGCTTGCATGCCGCCGATGCTGCTATGGCCATCGAAAATGCCCGCGACGTCTACTGCCGCCGCAACGAAGGCATCAGCATTTGGGTCGTCGAGTCCAAATACATTCACGCTTCTACGGAGGATCAAGAAGCCTTCTTCGACCCTTCCAACGACAAGGTATACCGACACCCAACCTTTTACAAACTACCCGACGAAGTCAAACATATGTAAGCCTTCGCGGTTACTACAGCCTCAACCGACGCTTTAGCGCACATGTCAGCTACCTTTTCCTACGTATTGCAGCTGGGCGACAACGCCCTCATCCTCTCGCACCGCTTAAGCGAATGGTGTGGGCACGGCCCCGTCTTAGAGCAAGACATTGCCCTGACGAATATCGCTTTAGACCTGCTAGGGCAAGCGCGTCTGCTATTGACCTACGCAGGCGAAATTGAGGGCAAAGGGCGCACAGAAGACGATCTGGCCGGCCTGCGCGATGCCCACGAGTTCCGAAACGTACTCCTTGTGGAAATGCCCAACGGCGACTGGGCACACACCATCGTGCGGCAGTTTTTTTTCGACGTCTACCACTATTATCACTACCAAGCCCTAGTGCGAAGCCGAGACGAACGCTTGGCCGCTATTGCCCAAAAAGCCCTTAAAGAAGTAACTTATCACCTGCGCTATTCCAGCGAATGGACCATCCGCTTAGGCGATGGCACACCAGAAAGCCATCAGCGCATGCAAGCCGCCGTAGATGACCTGTGGATGTACACCGGCGAGCTGACTACGCCCAACGACGTAGAGCGCCAAGCTGCCGAAATGGGTGTTGGCTCCGACCTGACGCAAATACGCCCGCTGTGGGAAGCCAAAGTGCGCGAAATCCTTACAGAAGCCACCTTGCACATCCCTGAAAACCCGTGGATGCAGAGCGGCGGCAAAGACGGACGACACACAGAACACCTCGGCTACATCTTAGCCGAGATGCAGTTTTTGCAGCGCGCCTACCCGGGGCAACAGTGGTAGAGGCTGCCCACGCCTACCCCCCGCGCCGAAGGGTTAGGTCCAGGGCTTCCAAGTGCTCTAACTGTGATAGGTCGAGGGCAATGCAGCGCAGAGGGTTCTGGCTCACGTCCAAAGTGCGCAGGGCAGTCAGCTTAGATAGAAAGGCGGGCAAGTGCTCGATTTGATTGTAGCGCGCGTTCAGATGTTCTACGCGCTGGCTATGGGCCAAAAAGTCGAGCGTTGTCAGCCCACAACGCGGCAGCACAGCCTCCCTTAAGTTAGGAAAAGGCCCTAAGCGCTCCGCCCCTACGACGGGGTAGCCTTCGCAGATGAGCCGCTCCAACGACTTACTGCCGTAGGGGCCGCCTTCAGGCACGCGCATGGGTGCCCGCGGGCGTATTGTCCCTTTGCGCAAAATGAGCACCGACAAGCGCGGCAACGCCAGTAGTTCAATCGGGAACTGCTCAATGCGAATGTTTTCCAAAATAACCGTCTCCAGCATCGGCATCTGCGCCAATAGAGGTAAAGCACTGGGCAAGTCAAAATCTCTATGAGCAGGTAGAGCCACAAACGTCAGAAAATTTAACGCCGTAATCGCCGGCGACAAGTGCCTACACGGCAAACGCCGCAAATCGAGCGTGCGAAAAGCCACCTCCGCATTGCTGCCCACCTCAGGCCTGTAGCGGTGCCATAAACACATCTTACCCGCTAAAAGGATATGGAAGAGGTCGACTTCATCGCTCTTATGGCGGCTCAAAAACTCTGCCTCTTCATAGTAATAAGCCGACGTTTCGCGCAAGCGCTTTGCCTTGTGCACCGTCTGCTCCGAAGCATGGCGCTCGAGCAGGGCCATAGCTCGGCCCGACGTGTAGCGGTCAGAGTGAAACACCGCAATACCAAAGAGGTAACCCAGCAACTGCGCATTTACTCCCATGCCTTCGAGCAAATCTATAATGAGCGGGCAGTTGTCGGTCTCCCGGTCGCACATTAAGCGCGTTATTTGGCGCACATAGTTGATGTCGTCCTCTGTGCTCATTCCATTTTACCTAATTGAATAACGCATTTTGCCCCTTTGGGGTTTTGGTTCACTACCGACCACCTCTCCGTTGAGCAGCCTCCGACGTTTGGCTCCTTTCTGTTTTAAATTCAAAGCCTCCTCTTGCCTATGGGAGCAAGCGCTCGCCTGCTGAAAGCCGCGTTTATTGAACCATAAGGCCATGCGAAGCATTTATATGGGAAAATTCCCTTGCCGTTAAATGGATATGGACTATCAGGAAGGAAAACAACGCTTTATCGAAGTGTGGGGGAAGATGGCCGGCTGCTGGGGTATACCGCCAGCTATGGCGCGAGTTCATGCGCTGCTGCTGGTTTCCCCGGAGCCACTAACGGCAGAAGACATCCAGCAAGAATTGGACATTTCCGTGGGTAGCGCCAACATCAACCTGCGGCAATTGGTCGAGTGGAAATTAGTCAGTAAAATCTCCATCCCAGGAGAGCGACGAGAGCGCTACGAGGCGGAAAAAGATGTGTGGCTTATGGTGCAGCGAATCATTGCTCGCCGAAAGGAAAAAGAACTGGAGCCGGTGTTGGCTGAGTTGCAAGCCCTTAGCGA